>CAWBIS010000260.1:0-15814 GCA_963788485.1 Terriglobia bacterium | reverse complement strand
CGTTATGTTGTCTACGCTTCGACTGATTACGTATTGCTGAGCCAGGAATTCGGTGCCCAGGCGGTGATTCTGGCCATCGACGCCCGCCGCCACGGCCCGGATGGATGGCATGTCTACACGCGCGGCGGCCGCGACGATGAAGGCATAGATGCCATAGAGTGGGCCGCGCGTGGCGAAGCCCTCGGCGCGGGAGAGATTCTGTTGACCTCAATGGATACCGACGGCGTTCAAACCGGCTTCGATTGCCATCTGACGCGCACCGTCTCGCGTGCCACGCACATTCCCGTCATCGCGTCGGGTGGGGCGGGGAAGCCGGAACACTTCGCCCAGGTACTGACCGAAGGCGAGGCCGATGCGGCGCTTGCGGCTTCGGTATTTCACTACGGCACTCACACGGTCGGGGATCTGAAAGAATATCTGGAACGCGAAGGCATCCCGGTGAGGAAAACGTTTTGATCATTCCGTGTATCGACCTGATGGATGGCAAGGTCGTGCAGTTGGTGCAGGGCAGGGAAAAGGCGCTCGAAGCAGATAGCCCGGAAGAAATGCTGCGGCGCTTCGCCGCATTCCCGCAGATTCAGGTCATCGATCTGGACGCCGCCATGGGGCGCGGGGCAAACGACGCACTCGTGGAAATGCTGGCGGCGAAGGCGGTGACCCGCGTAGGCGGCGGCGTCCGCACGGTCGAGCGAGCGCTGAAGCTCGTCGGGGAAGGCGCATTTCGCGTGATTGTCGGCACTTCGGCCTTCACCCCGTCGGGGCCCGATTACGAATTCCTGACCGCGCTTGTCGACGCGATTGGCCGCGACCGCATTGTATTAGCTCTCGATTCAAAAGCCGGACGCATCGTCGTCAAAGGCTGGCAAGAAGTCACTAACTTCACTGCCGAAGATGTTATTCACTTACTCGAATCTTACTGTTCGGGATTCCTCTGCACTTACGTCGACAAGGAAGGCATGATGCAGGGCACCGATCTTGATTGGTTCGCCCGCCTGCGCGCCGCCACGAATCTGGAGATCACGGCGGCCGGAGGCATCACCACCATAGAGGACATCCGCGCCCTGGACCGGATGCGCATTCATTCGGCGGTAGGAATGGCGATCTACACCGGCCGGCTTAATCTGACCGACCTGCTGGTCCACACAAGATAATTCGCGACTCCGATTTGGCAACTCCGCATTCCCACCTTCACCAATCGCAACCCCGCTTGGCCGTTAGCCCGATAACGCTCCCAGCAGCGCCCAGATCGTCCCAATGCTATCCGCCTCTTCGGCTTTCTTATCCGTACGCCAGCGAGCCATCCGAGGAAACCGCACCGCAATCCCGGACCGATGCCGCGAGCTCTTCTGAATTCCCTCAAAAGCCAGCTCAAAAACCAATTCCGGCTTGACCTTTCGCACCGGTCCGAACTGCTCCACCGTATTCCGCCGGACCCACGCATCCACCTGACGAATCTCTTCGTCCGTAAGTCCCGAATAAGCCTTGGCGAAGGGTACCAGTTCCCCGTTATCCCACACGCCGAACGTATAGTCGGTAAGCAGGCTGGCCCTCCGCCCATTCCCCGGCTGCGCATAAATCAAAACGCAATCCACCGAATACGGATCGATCTTCCACTTCCACCAGTCCCCGCGCCGGCGCCCCACCCGGTACGGCGAGCCCCGGCGTTTCAGCATGAATCCTTCGACCCGGCGCTCACGGGATTCGCCGCGCAGTTCCGCCAGTTCTTCCCAACTCGAAAAAGCAACCGGCGCTGAAAGAATCAGCCGCTCGCCGGCAAGCGTCTCCAATCTCTCGCGCCGTCGTTCAATCGGCCATTCGCGAATATCCTCGCCCTGCCATTCCAGCAGATCGTAAGCCAGCAGAACCACCGGTACATCAGCCAGGATCTTCGGCCCCAGCACCTTCCGCCCGATTCGGCGCTGCATCTGCGCGAACGGCAGCGGCAGGTTATCTTTCCATGGAAGAATCTCGCCATCGATGACGGTCCCCTCCGGCAGAAGCTCTCCCATCGCCTTAAGTTCCGGGAACCGCTCGGTCACCAACTCCTCACCGCGCGACCATATAAAACTGCGTCCCGCCCGCCGGATGATCTGCGAGCGAATACCGTCCCATTTCCACTCCGCGATCCACTCCGCCGGATCGCCCAGTTGTGAAGGGTCGCCTTCGATCGGGTAGGCGAGAAAAAACGGGTAGGGACGGCTCACATCGCTGTCGGCCGATTCCTTCGAAACCAGGCGCGAATAGAACGCCGCATCGGGCTGCCAGTCGCCCATCAGCCGGTGGGAAACCACTTCCGTGGTCAATCCTGTGAACTCCGCCAAAGCCCGTACCACCAGATTCTGCGAGACGCCCACCCGAAACTCGCCCGTGATCAATTTGTTCCAGACGAAGCGCTGCGGCTCGTCCATCTCGCGCCATGCCCAAACCAGCGAATCGCGATCCAGCGCCAGCAGGCGCTCCTCAATCCAGTAATGCAGCGGCTTGTCGGTGGAGGCCGCCGGGTCGGGCAGGAGCAGCGCGATCGTTTCCGCCAGATCCCCAACGGCGGAGTAGCAATCGCCGAAGATCCACTCCGGTACCGAGGCTTCGGCGATCGCCCATTCGACGAGGTCCCGCGACGGGATCAGCCGGTTGATCCGGCGCCCGATCAGAAAATGAATGGCCCAGACCGCATCTTCCGGCGGCGCGATGCGAAAATAATGCGCCAGCGCCTCGACCTTTTCATTCGTCTTCGTGGTCTCGTCCAGCGCTGTATAAAGCCGCGCGAAAAGCTTCATTCCCTTTCGCCCTCAAAATGAGTTTCGAGCGCGCTCGCCTCCAGCCCGTGCTCCTGCAGCCAGCGAACGAGCGGCGTCCGAAAGCCATGGGTTACGAGGACAGACTGGGCGCCCGATTCGCCAATCGCCCGCTGTAACTCCGGCCAGTCGGCGTGATTCGAAAAAACGAAGCCGCGGTCGGTGGCCCGCCTCCGTCGCGTTCCCCGAATGCGCATCCAACCGGAAATGAGGGCCGTCGACGCGCTTCCGAATCGTTTCACCCACGGCGTCCCGCGCGCCGTTGGGGGAGCGATTACCAGCGCTCTTCCGCTATCCGAAGGAGCTCCCTCGGTCTCGGGAAGCTGAACCCCGCTCCCACGGTAAACGCGATTCATCCGCTCCACATCCTCATGACAGCAGACCGGCCCAAACCCTGGTGTCAGGCCCGCCAGAACCCGCTGCGCTTCACCCAGCGGAGCCGCGAAAAGAACGCTGCACTTGCCCCGCTCCTGGTTCGCACGCCACCAGTCGTGAATCGACGCGAGCACGTTGCTTGAATCCATCCATCTGAAAATCGGCAACGCAAAGGTAGCCTCGGTCAGAAACGTGTGGCATGGGACCGGCTCAAACGGCGCGCAGGTCGGGTCCGGTGTGAGTTTATAGTCGCCCGAAAATACCCAAACCTCCCCGCGATGCTCCACACGAATCTGCGCCGAGCCGAGGATATGGCCCGCGGGATGGAAGGAAATCGAAACGTCGCCGATCCGCCGAACCTCGCCGTACGGCAGACCTTCTATGACGGCGTCCGGGCCGAATCTTTCCCGCAGCACGGCCGCGCACGGAGCAGCGCACAAATAAGCGCCGCAGCCGATTCGGGCATGTTCGGGATGCCCATGCGAAATCAGGGCTTTGGGAACGGGAGCCCACGGATCGATATGAAATGCACCCGCTTCGCACCAAAGCCCATCGGCATCGACCCGCAGCAAGGCCATCGCGGTTTCAGTATATTGTGCGCCATTTCCCCAACTTTTTCGCTCTCGTTACACAAATGCCCCGCGAACATGTTAGAGTGAACTACCAAAGCGAAACCCCATGAAGGTGCGCTGCGTAGGACTAATGTTTCTCCTGGTTGGCGGATTATTCGCCAACGAGACGGTCGACCGGGCTCAGAAATTTGAAGACTCCGGCGATCTCACCGCTGCCCGGGACGCCTATTCCCGCGCCCTCCGGACGGCCCCCCGCGACCCTGAACTACTTACCGGCTATGCACGGATGCTCGAACGGTATCGCGATCCGGGCGCGCGCGAATTGTGGCGGAACGCGGCCGCTTCGTTGAAGGCTGCCGGCCGCCTGCCGGATGCCATGTCCTCCGAGCGCCGCGCGGTACTGCTCGATCTGATCGCCGGTGACCGCAGCGCGGCGGCAAAGGATCTCGCCGAGTACCGGTCCCTCGGCGGCCAGGATCTGGAGTTGCCGCAGTCGTCGGCAGTTGCTGCGACGCACACGATTCAAATTCCCGGACCGCTGCGGTCTTTCGCGCGCATGGCTGCGATCTCGCAGGACGCCGACGCCGATGACATCCTCCCCGCGCTCGCTCGCAACGTGGTAACCAACGGCTACCAGGCCTCCCATTCGAACGAAGAGCTGGAACAAACCGAATATCTCAAACTGGTTCACCGCTACCTGTCCCAGGCGAGAGAACTGGACAAACTGGCCGGCGACGAACACATCATCCGCGTCGCCACCTGCGAATCCACCCAGACCAACGATCTGCTGCGAGTCCTCGGCTACAGAATGCGCGGAGGCTGCGGCAGCGAAGTAGTGCTTGAAACCGTGAATGCGCCCCGCGCCTTCGTCACCACCGACTCAGGCTTCCCTCTCGCCGAACTCGAACAGGCCCTGCGTACCGACCAGCCTTTCTCATACGATTACCACCCCGCCCACGCCACCATTCTGTTTACTCCAGACTACTGGCTCACGCCGCGGGAAAGAGCCCAGGGCGACTTCATCGACGCGTTTCTTGACGATCCCGGCCTGTGCCGGTTCTATCTCGGGATGGCGAAGCTGGACCCCGAAACGGCCAACGCGCTCCGGACCAACGTGGCGTCCAGCAGATTGCGCGCTCTCGCCAGCGTACTCGATTTCTTCGGCGGTAACTTCGAGATCCGCCAGGGCAAAGCGCTCGTTCCCGGAGGCGCGCGGTCGGTGCCGGTATGGGCGGAACTGGCCGGGACCTCCCCGGACAAGGGCAGCGAGTTCTTCGAGAAACTGATGGCGAAGGATGATGGCTGGCTCGCCAGCCTCTACGATTCGCTCGCTCGCATTCACGGCCCGCTGCAGGATTACCTTACCGATCCGTCGCGCATGAAGCGGTTCTACACAGACTGTCCGTGGACGCGTAACAACGCCAGGGCCGGCTCGCCCGGTTTTCCGCTCCAATTCGGAAATGATGCTGCTGACCACGCGTTTGAACGTCGATGCGGCCGGCATCGTGCATATTCCCGGGCAGCTGGAAGCCTGGCGCCAGCTGTTTGAACGCAATCCAAAAGGCAAGTACGACGCGAAGCTCAGCAAAGCGGCGGCGAACTGGAAAGACGGCGACGACCTGATCGAGGCTCTGTTCGCTCTCTGCCGCAAACCGGTGGATAACGAACCGCTCAAGATGTTCATGGCGATCAGCGATGTGGATCGCAATCGCACCCAGCCGCTCCGGCCGGAAACAGTTGACAGGCTGATCCGCGACTGGAATGTCTACGGCGCGCAGTACATGACGTTCAACGACGCACCGACGCTGAGCGACAAGACCATCCTCGCCTGGCTCGACACGGCCGAGGCCGTCGACAAGAACCACGACAATCTCTTCCGCGCGGACGTGGTTGGAACTATGCAGGGGCTGACCGGCATCTGGCAAATTTTCAGCCGGCAGGGCAGCATCCCGGCGGCGAAGGCCGATGAAACCCTTGCGGGGATCGTTGCGCCCTTCGCCACGCTGAAAAACGACCGTGAGCTGTTCGACGCCGGCCGCGGAGGCATCGATACGCTTCTCAAAAGCACGGGCGCACGCGACGGGAATGCCCAGGACCGCATGCTGGCGCTCCTCGCCGGAGGGCCGCGGCCGGACGACTCCGAAGCCCGCGCCGAACTGATCGAGCAGGAGCGGCAGATCTTCGAAGCGCAGAAGCTGCTGCCTGTCGATCTGATTTTCGAACTTGCCGATAACCTCCAGGCCGTGACGAAAGGCGAAAAGCTGAATGCAAAGCTGGCATCGCGCCTCGCCACACGCGTATCCGATCTTCAGCTGCCGCGTACCTCGATGAGCGGTGTCGAAAAAAATGCCATGGTTTTCGGCTTCTACGTCGACCGGCACATCGACGGAGAACGCAGGCTCAACCTGCGCGCCATGATCGACAAGGCGGCCAAAGACCCCGAGAGACTGAATAATATTCGCGGCCAACTGGCCTCGACCCTGCGCGACACGATAGTCGGCTATAACTATCTGCACTACGCCCCACCCGGCGCGCAGATCCTGATCACCAATCCGCTCTTTGTGCGGGGCCACGATTTTATCGGCATTAACGGGGGCAACCACAGCTGGAAGACCACCGAAGTCTACGGCACCGGCTGGCCTGCCAATGCCGGCGGACGGCTGGTGAATTCGCTTTCCGGCTTACCTTACGCGCTGGCCGATGCCGAGCAGAACTTCCTCGTTCCCGCGCAGACGCAGGCCCTGATCTGGGGAGATCTGGCGCCGGAGATGATCCTGACCTCGCGTACTTCGCGGTTCTGGACCGTGACACCCGCCCAGATGCACTGGGTCGGAATGCACATGCGTCTGGCCGAGGATCTGATCGCCGAAGCCACTCTCGAACCGGTTGCCCGCGGCGACCTTGAGAAGGAAGTCGACCGGGTCGCGAGCCCGTCGCGGGCGGCACTGGTAATGCGACTCGTCTCAGCCGGAGATACCCGGGCGGCGATCGAAGCGCTGACGCCTTCGGAAATGTACCGGATTGCGTCTGAAACAGCAACCCTTCCGGGCGCGGATTCGCACGACATCCTGTACGGTAGTCCGGAGATTGCCGGCATCGCGCATTTGAGATCGCTGGTTCCCGATCAGGTCAGCGACGCGGCGATTTCGCGGGCATGGGGAACGGCCAAGCCGATGCTCGCCAACTCCTGGCGTCCCGAACTCCTCAATCTCAGAACCTTTCCCACGCTCATGGGTTATTCCAGCCGGATCATGGCTGAGAGCTGGGAATCGAATCTGCTCTATTGGGCGGACCTGGGCGACCAGACCGGCGTCCAACCGGCTCAGCTGAACGTTCTGGTGCCGCAATGGACTGAGAAAGTGGTGGAGCGCATCTTCGCGTCGCATCTGGAAGACTGGCCCGCCCTGCTGAAGAGTCTGCGATCGGTCGGAGAAGAGGTACGGACCGAGCGACCGCGGGTCGAAGCGGCCAGTGCCGCCCGGGCGGAGAGTGTGCCATAGAAACAGGATCGGGGGAACGGGGTTTTGTCACTCAAGCCTTATACACGTTTTGCATGTCTGGCGGGAGGATTGGCCGCCGCTGGAGGGGGAATCTGGCTGTTCGCGCAGGAAACGCGCACGCCCGTATTCCGGTCGAGAGTCGATCTGGTAGTCCTAAGCTTTACCGTCACCGACAACAAGGGTAAATACGTGAACGGATTGAAGCCCTCGGACTTCCGCATCCTCGAAGACGGCATTAAGGAAAAGCTTTCAACCTTTTCGGAAGGCAACCTGCCGGCAATGGAGATCGCGGACGATGGCTCGCTCAAGCCCATGCAACCCCGCGAACAGCCGGACGACGATCATACCGTAAAGCTGACGGCGCCCACCGGCGGCGACGCGTTCGTCGGGACCAACGTCTTCGTTCTATTCGACACCAGCAATTTCATGTATCACGGCTTTGTCTATGCGGAGGACGCGATCGTCGATTTCGTCCGCGGACTCGACCGCGCGGATTCGGTCGCCGTCTACACCTTCAGCCGCAATATGTCGCGCGCGGCGTCGCTGACTCACGACCGGACCGAGGCGATCTTTGGCCTGCGGAAGTCCGTGGCGGGCGACGATACGGCGCTCTACAACGGATTGCTGTTGACTCTGCGGGATGCGGCAAAAGTGCCTGGTCGCAAGGTGATCATCGTGTTTTCGAACGGCCCTGACAATGCCAGCATGGTGGCTCCGGACGATGTCCGCGCGGTGGCCGAAGACGAAGGCATTCCGATCTACGTCATCTCGACCAACGACGTCAACAAGGACCCGATTTCGAGCAACGTCTTCCGCCGCATGGCGACCCAAACGGGCGGGAAGGCCTACTGGGCCAAGACCTGGCAGAAGCAGGTGGAGGCATTCGAGGCGATCCGCGAAGATCTCGGAAATTCCTACACCGTGACTTACTATCCGTCGCCGAATCCGAACGAAGGATTCCGCAAGATCGATATCCAGATCGTTAGCGACGTAGGCAAACACTACCGGGTCAGATCGAGGCCGGGATACCGCCCCAGATCGTACTAAGTCTTAACCGTCAAACTCCAGCCCGGTCTGGCAGGTTGTGAACCTGCGGCGGATTGGCAATCCGCCTGGCCTGGGAAGGCCATGCGGGGCTATTTTCAGCCGGAACACACCGGCCTGCGATACGCCATCCTATATCTGCTGGATGCCAATCGCATATACGGTAATGTTCGAGGGATCGGAATGCTCATGGTCTTTCCCGGCGGCCATCCAATAAGGACCATTCGGATAGATGGCCGTCAAAAGATTCCCGTCCCCGGTATAGTTATCGACGGCTCCTCCGCCGCATAACGTGTAACCGGAGGCAACCTCCACCTGCGCGGTCGGATGCGCGGCGGTGGCTCCGGTGGCGTTGGTGATGCTGTGCCGCGCGCCGTGCAGGAGTTGGTTGTGCTTGATACCGATCGCATAAGCAGTGATCAGCGCAGGGTCGGAAATGTCCTGATCCTTGCTCCGCGCCTGCCAGCTCGAATCGCTGTCGGGGTATGACGCCGTCAGAATATTCCCCACTCCCGTGTAGTTCACAAACGCGCCGCCGCCGGTCATGACATACCCGGCCGGAAGCCTTGCTATCGCCTGCGGATGCGGCAGCTTGAAGGGGGAGGTGTTGGAAGCGATGACCACGTCCCACTCGTTGTCTGGATCGAACAAGCCAAAGGCGAACGCGGTGACGGTGGCAGGGGAAGCCTTTTCCTGGTCCTTGCCTGCGACAAACCATTCGGTCGGCGACAGCGGGTAGGATGCAGTGAGCATGTTTCCCGGTTCGGAATAATGATCGAGTGCGCCTCCTCCGATGATCTTGTAGCCTGATGGCACGGTCAGGGTAGTGGAAGGGTGTTGCGCGGATGGGCTCGTTTGAGTGAACAACTGTCTCGTGAGGGCCATGGTCGGTTTCCTTTCAGCCAGGAGCGCCGCGGTGCGATGCATTGGCGCATCTCCGCATATATGTGAAGCGTATCGCTCATTAGTTGCAGACAAATGACACTTCGGGGTAAATAAAAGTGCGGCCGGTTTGTCCTCCCGATCAAAGATAAATCGCTATCGCGCAGCAGCTCGATTGTACGGGCAGCGAGGTTAACAACTTGCTTACGCAACCAGGCGGCTTGCTGACCCTGTCGCGCAATATAGCCATGGATCGGGGTCAGGCCGCCACTCTCAAACGCGGCCGCCGCGCCCACCTTCCAACCGTTGACCTCCAGATCGGAATTCACCGGAGCTAAAAAACGGTTCGTACAAAAAGGTGGTTCACGCCGCTGGGAAACGTTACATTAAGCGTCGCAATTCACCTGCAGTCCCGATTTCAAGCAATGTTTTCCGCTGCAAGGCCATCGGGGCAGAGGCATTCGAGGCGATCCGCGAAGATCTCGGAAATTCCTATACCGCCAGCCCGAATCTAACGCGGGCTCGCTGCGGGTGTCCCGATCGGGGTATCCTGCTGGCGCATGTGCGTCGAGTCCCGTTCGTTCTCGAGGCAGTAATAATCGATTAATTCGCTGTCGAGAATCAGCGGCTCTGTGATCTTCACCGTCCATGGCGCGGTGTAAGCTTTGGGATCGTCGATCGTAATCTCGACTTCGAGATTCCCGAAGTTCGGACGCCGGATCCTTTCTGTCATTTTGCCTTTCTCCGTGAGCGGATTTCCGCTGGCATCCAACCAGAGGTCGTCGCGAAAACCGATGGTCTCGACCACGAACGTGTCACCCTCCCAATGGCCGACCGAGTAGCCGTTCCAGGTCGGATTGGGATCCGGCGGGAAAGCCCGTCCGTCGGTGAAGATCTGGCGGTATTGCATGTTGCGCTCGGTCAGTATGAGCACACGGCCGGGCACCTCGAAGACTCGTTTGTAATAGTCGTCAGTCCAGATGCGCGGAGCGTCCCGCGGCATGCAATGAACGTTCGGATCCAGCCCCTGCTTGAGCCTGCGCTCCTTCACCAGAGCGGCGGCCCATGGCTGGTAAGGCAGCGGTACCTTCAAACTGGAGGCGATATTGATGAACTCCCGGGAGATTTCCGTATCCCCGCACTTGGCCCCGCACGGTTTCCCGATGTTGATCCATCCCCACATGCCCGAGAGGTCGGGTTTTCCGTCGGCAGTGCGCGGAGCCGGAGCCGCGAGGTTCGGTGTTCCATCCGGATTGTGTGGCACTCCGGGAGTCGGATAACCGAGCCACTGCGCGGAAAGCACCGCCGGAGCGGCAAACAGGATGATTGAGGCAGCGAGCGAAATTCCTTTTAACATGGCCAAGCTTGAATCATAACGCGTCACACCCAGCCCGGCATCCCGGGAAAGCAATCCGGGCCTTACTTGCACCGGTCGGCGAGTCTGCGCTTCTCGCGATATCGGTCGTGGCAGTCCTTGCACGCCCTTGTCATTACGTCGGCGGTCTCGATCATCTTGTCCTGGTTTTTGGCTTTCGCCGCCGTGTAGGCGGTCAGGCCTGCGTCCCGAAGCTCCTGAACCAGGCCAGCCCAATCCGCATTCGTCACCGGAACGTCCAGACCATTCGAGCACTTGCGCCCGGGCACGCTAAGGAGGTCGGCTACCTCGACGATCGCCAAAGCGCTGTTCTCCACCGCTTCCCACTTCCCATAGGAACTGGTCAGCAGGTCGGTCGACATGCTGGGATCTTTGGCGTGAGGCACGTCCGCCGGATTCAGGTCCTGCGCGGCGAAAACCACATTCGATTCCGGATACAGCGTCCCCTTCATCAGTTGTGCGAGAGTTGCTTGCACGCGCCCCGGCGATTGAGCCGGGGCGCTTACGACGAGAAAAATGGCCGCTGCGCCGCCGAGGAGGGCCAACACTGTTCTGGACATGCTCTCAGTGTCGAAGCTGAGTGCTGATTTTGCCTGTCTCGTACACTTCGCAATACGCGCGCTCATGCTGTATTGCCGGCTCGCCCTGACGTGCCCGCAGGATTTTGGTCGGCATCACCCAGGGCTCAATGAACGAATCCGGATCGTCGATCGTCATCTCGTAGCGGATTTCGTTTCCAACACGCGTGAGTTTCTCAGTAGTGTGCATATCCGCGGAATGGAAGAGGCCTCCTCGTCCCAGCCACGTTGAATCGGTGAAGTTGGTGGAATCGATCACCAGTGTGTCACCCTCCCATTTACCGATCGAAAGACCGTAGTAATAGGATTCGACCGTTTCGGGGCGCTTCCGTCCGTCGGTCGGGATGTCGCGGTATTCGTAGTTTCCGCCGCCGTAATCGGAATACTCGTTGTAGAAGAAGATGATGTCAGTCGCGCTCTGGATAATGCGCGTTGGCGTGCCCTGCCGCGGGATTCCCAGCGGCTGACAGGTCATGACCGGATCGTCCTTGTTCGTCCACTGATCGAGCTCCTGAATCTTGTCCCAGAACTCGGGTTTGTAATTAGGACGACTCGGCCCAAACCGCGAGGGCGAGATCCACTCATAATCCACCCAGAAGTTGTCTTGCGGGATCTTACAGCCGACTTCAGGGTTAATTCCCCCACCCGCCACCTGCGTTGGACCACATCGGCGGTTCCCGCTGCCCGTAATCGCAAGAGGGGGGCCACTCCAGTTTCCGGTCATATCCGGATGCCCGTCAGCCAGCCGCGGGGTTGCGGCGGCTACAGTCTTCGTCGCCGGCGCGTTGACATTCAGAGTCCAGTTGGGAGGCTGATTCGTCGGCTTGATCGCTGCCCTGACGCTTGCCGGAACCGGCATCACGACGTACATCTGTCCCGTTTCCGTCAAGGTTGTTGTAATGTCTCGAACCACTTTGCCGTTCTGCTTCTCGAGCATCCTGCCCGCGTAGAACGCCTCCGCCGGGTTCAGCGGGTTATTCCAGTCCTTGTAATTGCTGTAGGTGAAATCGTAAGTGTTCGATCCATGTTTCACCACGATATGCTCGGGCATGAACTTCGCGTCGAGTGTGGCGGTCGCGATTGCATTCGGGACGCCCGGAATCGGGAACGTCACGACGGGCTTATTGCCTTCCCACTTGACGGATGTCTTCCCGGCTTTCGAGACGCCGGCAGGTACCAGTTGCGGCCGGGGCGCCATTTCCGGAGGATCGCTTGTTCCCGCCATAGCGGCCTTGAACGCACCCTGCGGACTTGCCCACAGGCGAATCATCCTTTCCTCCACAGTTGCGGGCATTGGCGTCGCCTTGCCTTTACCAGGGACGAGTTCGGCTCCGGGAATGTCTTCGTTCCAGGCATACGCTCCACTGAGGACTTCGACATCGGAGCACGCCTTGCCATCGGGGCGAGCGCCGGTGTACTGAATCCGCTCGCCCGACTTCTGGTAACTGATGTTGGCCCGATACTTCGTTACATCGCAGGGCTGTCCGTCCACTTGAATCGTGCCCTTGCCCTGGTATTCGAGCGACATGATCAGGTCGCGTTCCTCGCTGCTTCGGAGCATGCCCATGTACCATGCCCAGTTGAAAAGGACCGCCTTCAGGTCTTTGGCGCCGGGCGCCGGCGTGTACAGCGGCGCACCGCCTCGGCCTCCGCGGCCTGCAGCTCGTCCACCACCCCCCGAGCCCGCACCCTGGCCACCCTGATCTGGCGCCTGCGCGCTGCCTGTTGTCAACACGCTGACAGCGAGAACAGCCCCGACCACGATTCTTCGTTGAAACACCATATCGTCCTCCGTGGCTGTTTATTCGTTCGGATTATTACCGGCGGCGATCTTGACCACCCGCCCGTCGGGCATCGTCACGTCCAGCAGAAATCCCAGCGGACTGCCGTCTTTCGCGGGGCGGAACTTAGCCTTGATCTGGTCTCCGGTGTGGAGGGCATTAGGCCCGGTTTTGCCGATGCCTCGCTGCGCCAGAGCCGTAGCGGAACCGAGTGTCATGATCCACTCGGTCGTAGTACCATCCGGATTCTTGACCTGGAAGCCGAGCGACCCGTGGGGATTTGTAAACTTCACGCTGGTGACGGTCCCGGTCATCTCCTTCTCGTTTCTCATGTCGTACACGCCCGCGAGGGAGTGATGAGCCTGTAACGAGCCGGCTGCGGTCATCAACCATCCGCACAAGGCCACATATCCCAGACTTCGCTTGATCATTCGTGTATCTCCTCAAAAATCTGCAGGCGCCGGATTAAATGGGCCCGATAGCCGCAGAGTATATCATCGCGGGAGCCCGGACTCAATGAGCTTTGGTGAGCTACTTGACGTATGCCATTAACCGCCCGGCGGTAATTGCGCCGAACCAGCAGCCGAGCGAAGCCCAGGCCGGCATTTTGGCATTACCCGACAGCGGGACGAGATCGACTTGCGGATTTGCGAATACGCGCCGCCGCATTCGTGTGAGCAGGTATAACCTTCAAAGACAGCCTTGCCTGTCGCGCTGAACGTCATCTGCGTCGAGATCGAGATCCGCACGTTTCCCCGCAGCACGACCAGCCCGGCCCGCCGAAGAACACACACGGGGAAGAAACCACACGTGGAAGAACTCACACGTGGAAGAACACACAGAAGCTGACCACTGGTGACGAATCCATGCGCCGTTCCTGGATTTGCTTCAGCAGACTTTGACGGCGGCGTTCCGCCGCACCGGGAGCGTCCAGACCAAAATGTTCCCATTTTACATATCAAGGAAATTGATGTTACTCCTCATGCTTCGCGCATGGACACCTCCCTGCCGCAGGTGATAGCCTTGAGGACAAAGTGCTTAACTCGGGGTCAACAATGCCCGGGATCAGGGAAAGGAAAATTTAAAAACATGAGAAGTCTGCGGAACCGCGACGTTCTGTTCATTGCTCTGGTGTTCTGCATTTCGTTCTTTGCAGTCACAAGCAACGTGTATGGACAGGCAGCAACCGCTTCAATTTCAGGACGCATAAGCGATCCCACCGGCGCCGGAATTCCCGACGCTACGGTCACAATCAAGAACACAGGAACCTCCGCCACAGAAACCGTAAACAGCGACGCCCAGGGCCGCTACACCGCCGCGCAGCTTGGCATCGGAACCTATGACGTATCCGCTTCCAAGACGGGCTTTCAGACCTTCGTGCGCTCAAACGTCAATCTGACAGTCGGCGCGTCCCTCGTCATGGATTTCCAACTGAAGGTTGGTCAGGCGACTGAGAGCGTCGACGTCTCCGCCCAGGTCACTCAGGTTGAGACCACCAACGCCTCAGTTTCGTCGCTGGTCAACCAGACCCAGATGCGCGAACTGCCTTTGAACGGCCGCGACTGGGAACAGTTGATTCTGCTCGCGCCCGGCGTGGCCAGCTATCCTTCCGGCGGAAACAGTGCGCTGACCTCGGTGGCCAACGCTTATTCGATTGCCGGTACACGCCCCGAAGGCTACTCCAACATGCTGGATGGCGAAGACATGCTGAACTGGTGGCAGCGGAATGCCGGCGGAGACGTAACCGGCACCACGCTCGGAATCGATGCCATTGCTGAGTTCCAGACGCTGACCGGCACCTACAGCGCGCAGTATGCGGGCAATGGGGGCGCCATCGTCGGCGTGACCAAATCGGGTACGAACGAATTTCACGGTTCGGCTTATGAATTCTTCCGCAACAGCGATCTCGACTCGCGCGGCTTCTTCGATACCGGTTCCGCGCCTCCGTTCCGCAGAAACCAGTACGGGGGAACCATAGGTGGTCCGATCAAGAAGAACAAAATCTTCTTCTTCATGAACTACGAGGGAATTCAGCAGGTGCTGGATACCACGTCCATCAACTACGTGCCGACCGCCAGATACGTCACCGACAATTGCAGCGCCCCGTGCGTGGTCAATCCGGCTTCGGCCGCCATGCTGGCCCTCTACCCGGCTCCCAACGCAGGATTATTCAATGGCAATCCCGATATCGGCGTCTATAAGTTTGTCGGTTCGCAAGTGACGCCCGAGAATTTCGGCGTGGCCAAAATCGACTGGAACATCTCCACCAACGATTCCTTCTTCGCCCGTTACGAAGCGGATTTCGGCAGTCGCACCTCGAACCAGGGCCTTGGACTCTGGCCGGTGCTCGACAACACCCATAACCAGTTCTTCACCGTAGGTGAGCGCCACATTGTTTCGGCAAACATGGTCAACCAGTTCACCGCATCTTACTCGCGGCCGATAACCTGGGAAACGCAGCCCGAGACGCACCCGGCGCTGCAGATATTCGATCCCTCGCGATACGACGCCTATGTGGCCGTTCCGGGAGTCACCGCGCTGGGGGCGTCCTTCGTTACCCCGTTCCAGTATCTGCAAAACAAATTCACGGAAAAGGACGATCTGACCTGGATCAAAGGTTCGCACACCCTGCACATCGGCGGCATGTTCCAGCGCCAGCAGGAAGACCCCAACGTCCTGGTTTTCTGGAATGGGTTCTATCTGTTCCAGAGCGGATTTCCCGTTGTGGGCGGGACGCCTTGCGCCACTGCCGCTCAATGCTTTTTGCAGGGCCAGCCATTCCTGTTTGAAGGCGCTCCGAACGGTGGAACCAACGGCTATCGGGCCGAGCGCTACGATGCCGTGCAGCCATACTTCCAGGATGACTGGAAAATCACGAGCAGGCTGACGGTTAATTTTGGTCTGCGCTACGA
>CAWBIS010000259.1:0-5689 GCA_963788485.1 Terriglobia bacterium | reverse complement strand
TTGACAGCTTGAGGCCGCAGGGTCTGGCAGGCGCTGTCGAGACGTGCGCGGCCGGCATCGAGGTACCCAAAATCGGCTGAGTTTCTGTAGAGGTTTTTGTTCCCCCCCCGAGTGGCTTCTGAATAACGTCATTTATTGATCAGCGACGGGACTGCTTATGTTATATTTTTCAACTAGGGAAGTTTCGGCCTTTTATCCGCTTCAGTCCTTCACCGCACCGATATCCGCACAGGGAACAGCTTCGTGGGCGCAGCAGAGCCCACTCCTTGCTCCGGGTATGCGCCGGTCGGCCGCGCACCACCCGCCGGTATCTCAAATTTCCGTGTTCCACAATCTGGAGAAGCAAATTCACGCGGCGTTCCGGGATTGTCTGCGCGCGCGCTTCGGCGTCGAAAGCGATTTCGCGCTGGAACAGCCGCGTCAGGCGTCCTTCGGCGAAATCGCCGTTCCCGTTGCTTTTCAACTCGCGAAGAGCCTGAAGCAAGCGCCGAAGAAAATCGCCGCGGATCTGGTCGCGGCCGTCGGAGAGATTCCGGGAGTTCCGCGATGGAAGTCGCGGGCAACGGATATATCAATATCCGCTTCGATCGCGGCGCGTATGCCGCGGGCCTGCTGGCGGGGGATTAGACCGCGCCGGCCTCCGGCGGCAAAATCATCGTCGAGCACACGAACATCAACCCCAACAAGGCGGCGCACATCGGGCATCTGCGCAACGCCGTTCTGGGCGATACGTTTGCGCGCATGCTGCGCGCGCGCGGCAACCATGTCGAAGTGCAGAACTACATCGACAACACAGGCGTGCAGGTTGCCGACGTGGTCGCGGGATTTCATTTCCTCGAAGAGAAAACTCCGGCGGACGTTGCGCGCTGATCCCGGCGGGAGTGAAGACGAGCGCCTTTCGATTATGTCTGCTGGGATCTCTATGCGCGCACTTCGCAGCATTACAAAGACCATCCGGACGCTTTCGCTGGCGCGCGGAGACTCTGCATGCCATCGAATCGGGCACTGGCGAACTGGCGGAACTGGCGCATCTGGTGGCCGATTCCATCGTCAACGCGCACCTTGCAACCATGCTGCGTCTGAATATTCAGTACGACGTGCTGCCGCGCGAAAGTGAGATCCTGCATCTGCATTTCTGGGCCGCGGCGTTCGCGCTTCTGAAAGAGCGGAACGCGATCTATTTCGAGACCGAAGGCAGGAACACCGGCTGCTGGGTGATGCCGTCCTCGGCTTTCCGCGGGGCGGATGAAGCAAACGAAGACAGCAAAGTCATCGTGCGCTCGAACGGCACTGTGACGTACGTGGGCAAAGACATCGCGTATCAGCTCTGGAAATTCGGTCTGCTGGGCAAAGACTTTTACTACCGCCCGCTCATGCGCTATGCCGACGGCCACCAGCTCTGGGTCTCGACCGACAAGCCGCAGCCGCAGCACGCGCCCGCTTTCGGCCACGGCCACACGGTGTACAACGTGATCGACGTCCGCCAGTCCTATCTGCAGGATGTCGTGGTAGCGGGGTTGAAAGCGCTCGGATTCGATGAACAAGCCGAGCGCTCGATTCACTTTTCCTACGAGATGGTGGCGCTTTCGCCGCGCTGCTGCGCCGAGCTGGGAATCGAACTCTCCGTCGAAGACGCCAAACGCCCTTATGTCGAAGTTTCCGGGCGCAAAGGTCTGGGCGTGAAGGCCGACGACCTCATGGACAAGCTGATTGAAACGGCCTGGTCGAAGTCGCTTCGCGTCATCCCGGAAGACAGCCCGGTGGCCCAGCGCGCCGTCGCCACTGAAATCGCCATGGGCGCGCTGCGTTACTTCCTGCTGAAGTTCACGCGCACTACGGTGATCGCCCTCGAAGCTGAGCGCCTCCTGGAAATCGAAGGCGATGACCGTATTCCGCGTGAACTTCAGCAGGAAGTAACGAAGCGCGCCCATGGCGATTTCCGTGGCAACGGCGCGCTGGGCCACGGGACTGTCTTCGGGATGCCGCGAGGCCACCTCCACCATGGCCGTTTCGATCAGCTTGTCCATCAGATCGTCGGCCTTGACGCCCAGACCCTTGCGTCCGGAGACTTCGATGTAAGGGCGCCTCGCGTCTTCCACCGTCAACTCAATTCCCAGATCGGCGCAGCAGCGTGGTGAGAGCGCGACCATCTCATACGAAAAGTGAATCGAGCGCTCGGCCTGCTCGTCGAATCCCAGAGCCTTCAAACCGGCGACCACCACATCCTGCAAATAGGACTGCCGAACGTCGATCACGTTGTAAACCACATGTCCGCGGCCGAACTCCGGCGCATGTTGCGGCTGCGGTTCGTCGCTTGAGACCCAGACCTGATGTCCGTCCGTGTACCGCAGCATCGGGCGGTAATAAAAGTCCTTGCCGAGCAGGCCGAACTTCCAGAGCTGATACGCAATATCTTTGCCGACGTAGGTCACCGTGCCGTTCGAGCGCACGATCACCTTGCTGTCTTCGTTCGCCTCGTCCGCCCCGCGAAAAGCCGAGGACGGCATCACCCAGCATCCGGCGTTCCGGCCTTCGGTCTCGAAATAGATCGCGCCGCGCTCTTTCAGCAGCTCGAACGCCGCTGCCCAGAAATGGAGGTGGAGAATCTCGCTTTCGCGCGGCAGCACATCGTACTGGATGTTCAGCCGCAGCATGGTCGCCAGGTGCGCGTTCACGATCGTGTCGGCGACCAGATGCGCCAGTTCGGCGAGTTCGCCCGTGCCCGATTCAATCGCGTGCAGCGTCTGGCCGCGCCACTCGAGAGCCTCCTCGTGATCGTTGTAATACTGCGAAGTGCGCGCGTAGAGATCCCAGCACACGTAATCGAACCGCGCCTCGTCCTCACTCCCGCCGGTGATCAGCCGCGCCACATCCGCCGGCGTTTTCTTTTCGAGGAAATGGAATCCCGCGACCACATCGGCGACCTGCACTCCCGTATTGTCGATATAGTTTTGCACTTCGACGGGGTTGCCGCGCGCCCGCAGCATGCGGGCAAAGGTGTCTCCCAGAACTGCGTTTCGCAGATGGCCGATATGCGCCGCTTTGTTGGGATTGATGTTCGTGTGCTCGACGATGACTTTGCCGCCGGAGGCCGGCGCGGTCTCGTCCGCACCGCCCAGCAGGCCCGCCGCATACGCGCCGCGGTCGAAGCGGATGTTGATGTACCCGTTGCCCGCGACTTCCATCGCGGACACTCCCGGTATCGCCCCCACGGCCTCGACCAGATCCGCGGCAACTTTCTTCGGCGCTTGCTTCAGGCTCTTCGCCAGTTGAAAAGCGACCGGGACCGCGACATCGCCGAATGACGCCTGGCGCGGCTGCTCCAGCGCGAAATCGCTTTCGACGCCGAAGCGCGCGCGCAGGCAGTCCCGGAACGCCGCATGAATTTGCTTTTCCAGATTGTGGAACACGGAAATTTGAGTATACCGGCGGGGTGGTGCGCGGCGTACCCGGCGCATACCCGGAGCAAGGAGTGGGCTCTGCTGCGCCCACGGAGCTGTTCCCTGTGCCGATATCGGTGCCGTGGAGGACTGAAGCGGATAAAAGGCCGAAACTCCCGAGTTGTAAAATATGACATAAGCAGTCCCGTCGCTCAATCAATAAATGACGTTATTCAGAAGCCACTCGGGGCGGGAGAAAACCTCTACAGAAACTCAGGCCGATTTCGGGTACCTCGATGCGGCCGCGCACTATCTCGACAGCGCCTGCCAGACCCTGCGGCCTCAAGCTGTCATTTCCGCCGTGACCGAGTACTATCGCGAATACAATGCCTGCGGCGGACGCGTGAAATACGCCTGGGGCGAAAAGGTCGACAGTACTGTCGCGAATACCCGCAAACAACTCCTGAAGCTTCTGGACAAGAGCGCCAAAGAATACACCGTCGCCTTTTGCCTGAATACAACCGCGGGAATCAACCTCATCCTGCAGCAACTGCCCGAGGGCCGGTATAAGCGCATCGTCACTTCGGAAATTGAACACAACTCCGTCTTTCTCCCGAGCCAGACCTGCGCGAAGCGATTTCATCTCGAACGCCTGGTTCTTTCGCGGCTCTCCGATGGCTCGCTCGATTTTCAGCCGGACCAACTCGAGAAAGCCGTCGTCGTTGTCAACGCCACTTCCAATATCGACGGGCGATGCCTGCGAAACGCGAAGGACCTGGTAGCGGCAGCGCATCGGCGCGGAGGCGTGGTCATCCTCGACGCCGCCCAGACCATGGCGCACAATCCCGGACTCCTGCGCGACATTGATTTCGACGCCGTCTGCGGCTCAGCCCACAAAATGTACGGGCCCAGCCTCGGCTTCATCGTTATTAAAAAAGACTTTCTGAACACGCTCGATTGTTTTTTCCTCGGCGGCGGCACTGTGGCGGATGTTCGCCGGGACGATTTCGATCTTCTCGATTCCCCGGATGAAGCCTTCGCGCGCCTCGAACCCGGCCTGCAGGATTTCGCCGGGATCGCCGGTCTCGGCGCAGCCGTCGATTGGCTGGAAAAGTTTCGCCCCGAAGGCCAGCACGCGCACCAGCAGCAAAATGGGCTGGCGAAGATCTTTTACGAATCGCTGTCATCGAACACCCGGCTCAAAGTTCTGAATCGTGAGCCCAGCCCGATCGTCAGTTTTTACAGCGATCGCGTCGACGCCCACCGGCTCGCCCTCTATCTCTCCGCCCAGAACATCATGGCCAGAAGCGGTTATTTCTGTTGTCACTACTATCTGAAAGGTGTAGCCGGGCTTCCGCCGTTGCTGCGGATTTCGATCGGCTTGCAGAACACCGCCAGTCAGGCGACACATGTTGCGAACGTGATCCATCAAATCGTCAACAACGTTTAGGATGCCGCCCGAAAGGCGAAAGGAAGTAGATGTTCTGTATCGCTGCCTTCGTGGTTCTCTTTATCTGCGGCATCTTTTCCGCGACCTATCGTGAGTCGGCCAGGAAAGCCTGGCATTGCGTTCTGCGCCGCGTCACTTTCCGCCCGTGCGATATCAATTTCAGCGAAGAAATGAAAGGCAAGCTGATCGGCCAGGCAATCCTTGTCCATCCCGGCCTTGCGCGCTTTCTGGATCGCTGGATCGATGCCTTCGCCTGGGTCTTTGTCGCTCTCAGCGTCTGGAGCCTCGCCTCCGTATCGCTTGCCGGAATCAATTTTCTGGTATATGACACCTGCAACCCGCAGCATTCCGAGAACTGTTCGCTGAGCGGCGAGGCCTGTTCGATCTCGACTTACACCCCCACCTTCTGGGAAGCTCTGCGCCAGGGTCATCCGCAGATATGGTTCACCAACGAAGGCAGCACCCTCGGCAACACCTTCCAAATGCTGCCGGCCCGATTCCAGACCTGGAAACCCGAGACTTATCTTTCGCCCGATAACACCTGGTATCATCCCTGGGATCCCGCCAAACCGGTAGCGCTCGAAATCGTCGACCCCGGCTGTTCCGCATGCGCCCACCTTTTCGGAAATATCAAAACCGCCGGATTCGCCGACCATTACAACCTTACTTACATCGCTTATCCGATACCGGACGCCAGATCCTGGTCTCACTATAAGTTCATGAATTCTTATCTCATCGCCACCTGGCTGGAAGCTATGAAAGAGGTGGTTCCCGCGCATCCCGCTGGCAACGTATCACCCGACTGGCTATTGCTCGAAAGGCTCTACACTGGCGCTCAGGACAATTTCGACCTGAGATA
>CAWBIS010000258.1:0-3097 GCA_963788485.1 Terriglobia bacterium | reverse complement strand
AAACGTAAGCACGCCGGTGATGGATCCGAGCCGCGCCCCCGCGCCGACGCTCAGCGCATAGCCGGTCATGCGGCGGTAAAGCAGCACGGCGCACCAGCCCGCGGCCATTCCCCAGACAATGAACAGCAGATTCACCCCCGGAATCATTTCCATGAGCATGGTCGCGAGCGACATCAGAATCGCCACGCGCAACGCCACCGGGTTTCCAAATCCCACTGGCAATGGCCCCGCGGCTGCGGCCATTTGCGGCAGCATCTGGCGCAGGGGTGGGGCCGTTGGCGGTGCTGCGGCCATTTCCGGTAGCGGCGTTTCGAACACAGGACGTCCGCAGAGATGGCAGAACCGCGCGTTCTCAGCCAACTTCGCGCCGCAGGTGCAGTTTTCGGGTCTTTCAGGCATATACGCCTGTAGGAGGCGTACCTTTAGTTTGACGCAGGCTCACCGACGGTGGCAACCCCGATGTGCGTCTGCCCGTGTTTCTCGTGAATCTCGACGATTCGTTTGTACCCGCCATCCTGCAGTTCCATGTGGAACTCGCCGTTCCGTTTCGTCACGAAAACCCAGTTCGGCAGCTGCTGCCGATAGTAATCCGCGACCTTATCGACAGGATCGTCGGTGACCATTTCCGACGCCGAGACGGCGAAGCCCTTGTCCTTGCCATCGCGATCCGAACTCCATTGGACAACGGCGCCGCCTCCCGAATCGGCCTCGCGACGGGAGCCCGGGTAAACCGGCACGCCCACCACGGCCGAACCCCCATGATCGTGCGCGCGAACCGAGAGATGGCCGCCGGGCAGGTCGATCGAGACATCGCTTCCCCCAACCCGGTCGTGGCTCACAATTGCCACGTGGCTCGCGACATAAATACCAAAAACGATGAGCAGGCAAACCCCGGCAAGCGCGCTCAGCAGCAATCCCAACAGGACGCCGCCGCGGCGGGAATTCAGAACTGTCATAATGCTCCTTCCCGGAATACGTTCATCGGCAGTGCACAGTTCGCAAAAAAGCGCCTCGCACCGACTGAAAGCCCGGGCGCTGTGGTAGCTTGCTCTCTTGACGGACAATATAACAGTTCTGGTGCTGGCGGATCCGGCCGCCCCGCCTCTCGAAAAGCTGACTTCCATCGGCCCCGGAGTCACTCTGAAAATCGCGAAAACTGCCGACGGGCTGGGCGATGCAGTCCGCGACGCTCGCGTTCTCTTCAACTGGACCGGCTCGAAGCCCGAGGTGCGGCGCATCCTCGAAAGCGCGCCCCGCCTGGAGTGGATTCACGCCATGTACGCCGGCCTCGATCGGTCGCTGTTTCCCGAACTGGTTGCCAGCCCGATTCCTCTGACCAACGGCTCCGGGGTTTTCAGCCAGTCGCTCGGCGAATTCGTCATGCTCGGCGTGCTCTATTTCGCCAAGGAAGTCGATCGCATGATGAAGGCGAAGACGGAGCATCGATGGGATGTCTACGACAAGGTCGAGATCCGCAAGCAGACCATCGGCATCGTGGCGCACGGGGATATCGGACGCGCTGTCGCCTGGCGCACCAAAGCCATGGGTATGCGCGTCCTGGCCCAGCGCAGAAATCCCGCGCCGCGCGCCGGGGATGAACACGTGGATCGGGTCTACGGAACCGATGGCCTTCACGCGATGCTGCCCGAGTGCGATTATGTCGCCGTAACTGCGCCGCTGACGCCGGAGACGAAGGGGATGATCGGAAAACCGGAACTCGAACTGATGAAGCCGACCGCGGTGATCCTCAACGTCGGGCGCGGCCCGGTGATCGAAGAGGCCGCGATGATCGAAGCATTGCGGACCCGAAGAATTCGCGGAGCCGCGCTCGATGTATTCGACATCGAACCGTTACCCGCCGACAGCCCGCTATGGGATCTGGACAACGTGTTGCTCTCCGCGCACTGCGCGGATCATGTGGAGGGATGGGTGGAAGACGCGGTCGAGTTCTTCGTCGAGCAGTTCTCCCGCTGGCGCCGCGGAGAGCCTCTGAAGAACGTCGTCGACAAACAAGCCGGGTATTGATTGCTCGAAGGCTAATCCGCGACCCCGGCGTCCTTCAGCATTTCGAGGAACTGCCCCATCGTGCGCATATCGGAAGACTGGGCCACAAGTTTGCCGGTGCGGTCGTACACAAGGCTTTTCGGAATCCCCTGAATCAGGAAACGTTTGCCAACCGCGCCACCTGGATCGAGGAGTATCGGATAAGTATATTTCTGCGCGTGAATGAAGCCACGAACCTTGGCATCGTCTTCATCCGAGATGGCGAGAATCACCAGCCCTTTATCCGAGTATCGGTGGTAAAGTGCCTCGAGATCCGGCATTTCCTTGCGGCACGGAGGGCACCACGTCGCCCAGAAATTGACCAGCACCACCTTGCCCTGAAGCTGCTTCAGGTCCCAGGATCTGCCCGTCAAATCCTTGAGTGCGAAGTCGGACTGCTGGCGGATCTTATCCGTCTCGTCAAGCTGTCTCATCGCTTTGTCGAAGCGGCGATCGTCCAGAGGCAGGATCACGTGCTCGTAGTGCACCAGACGGGCGAGTTCATCGAAAGCACCATCGGGCGCGTCGGGAACCTTGCGGATCGCGTCGGCAATGGTGACGGCAACCTCGTGCAATGTGTCGCGCCCGAAATCGCCTTCGGTGGCAAAACCGGAAAGCGACAGAGCGAGCCGAAGTTCCTCGTCGTGATTGGAGAGAGCCCGGATCTCGAGCGCCAGGTTCCTGGTTTCCACAGCCCGAGCCGGGTCGGATAACGAGCGCAGTTTGCGGATGCGTTGATCGATGAGCTTTGCGGCTGATGAACCCGCCTGCTGCGCGCACGCAATCGCGCTTACCAGCAGGAAGCCCGGCAGAAGTAGTCTGAACGCGGCCATTGCCTCATGTTAGAACGACTGGCTCGAGGTCGAGGCGCACCACGACACCTTCCAACTCCCGGCTGGCCGCGGGGTACAGTTTCATTACCAGCGGATCGTGCCCCGGCACAATATGATCCGGCGAATCCGCGAGGCGGTAAAGCGTGTTGTACCCCTCCAGCATTTCCGCGATGCTGTAGACCACCGGAAACGGCCGCCGCTGCTGGAAATTCGCGTAGTGC
>CAWBIS010000257.1:0-5191 GCA_963788485.1 Terriglobia bacterium | reverse complement strand
TCTTGTCGAGCAAGAAACAACGATGGACACCCGCAGTTCAGTTCCGACTGTGGGTTTGCTGATCAGGCAGTACCAGGCGGAAAAGATGCCGAAGCGCAAAGACACACGGCGGGGTTATGAATCGTGGATTCGGATTCATATTCTGCCAAAGTGGGCGGAGAACCCAATCACGGACCTTCAGGCTCGCCCTGTCGAAATGTGGCTGGAATCGCTTAAGCTCGCCCCGAAAAGCAGGACGCACGTCCGGGGTATCTTAAGCGCGCTTTGGAACTATGCGATGTGGAAGCAGGATATTCCCATGCAGGTCAATCCGATCAGTCTGGTAACGGTGAAAGGCGCATCAAAACGCATACGGCATCCGCGCAGTTTGACGGTCGAGCAATTTCGGCTTCTTCTTTCGCATCTGAAGGAGCCGTTTGGGACGATGGCGTTGGTCTGCATCTGTTTTGGCCTGCGTGTCTCCGAATGCTTGGCGCTCAAATGGTCGGATATCGACTGGCGGGCGGGAATGCTGCGGGTGGAACGTGGCATTGTCGAGCAGACGGTGGACGATGTGAAAACCGAAGAGTCCCGTAAGTCCTTAGCGATCGCGGACGAATTTCGCGAGCGGCTGAAGGCGTGGAGGCAGGCAACCGGGTTTGCGGCGGAGGGCGACTGGATTTTCGCCAGCCCGCTGAAGCTTGGGCGGCTGCCGTATTCCTACACGGGATTCTGGCGGGAGTTGCATCGGGCCGGTGAAGCGGCGGGGCTGGGACACATGAGCACGCACACGTTCCGGCATTCCTACCGTATGTGGATTGATGCTATCGGCACGCCGGTCGGGGTCCAGCAGAAGCTCATGCGGCACTCGGATATTCGCACGACCATGAATATCTATGGTGATGCGGCTTCAGAGGACATGCGTCAGGCGCACGGCAGGATCGTGCAAATGGCGCTAAGATCGGCGTAAACGGCAGGAGAATCGGCAGGTGGGGGTTCGTAAACTACTGATAATTTGGCTCCTCAGGTAGGATTCGAACCTACAACCCTTCGGTTAACAGCCGAATGCTCTACCGTTGAGCTACTGAGGAGCAAGACGCGACGGATGCCTTAATATTACACCATGCCTTCCGCTGACCACCCGCATCTGCTCTCGTTCCAGTGATATGATCGCGCGCAGTGATGCGACAAACATTCCTGCGTGCGCGAATGCCCCTTCTGTTGCTTTCCGCAATTCCCGTACTGGCCCAGCTTCCCGCGCCCAACGCGGCCGGCGTTTCCGCTGGACACGACATCTTCAGCTTTCACGACATCGACTCCGCCAATAAATTCTGGAACACGCTCGGCGGTGAACCCGCGCAACTCGGTCCGCTCAAAATGACGAAATTCCCCGGGGTCCTCTTCCTCATGCGCAAGGGAGATCCCAAAGGCGGCACCGAGGGATCCACCATCGAGTACATCGGCTTCAAGGTGAAAAACCTCGCCGATTCTCTGGCAAAATGGCAAGCCGCGGGTATCACGCCACTGCCGGGAAAAACGGCGAAGCAGGCTTTCCTCATGGCTCCCGACGACGTCAAAGTGCGCATCACCGAAGACCGAACACTCACGACTCCGATTGCCGCCGACCAGATCAAAATGGTGGTTCCCGACGTGGCGGCCGCGCAAGCCTGGTATGAGAAATGGTTCGGGGCGAAACTGGTGAAGCGCGGCGGCGAGAAGGTCGGCGAGATCCCCGGCGCGAATATTCTCTTCGCCAAAGCGACGGGACCGGTTGCGGGAACGAAAGGCCGCGCCTTCGATCGCATCGGCCTCGAAGTGAAAAACGTCGAGCAGAAGTGCAGGGATTTCGAAGCCGCCGGAATCAAACTCGATACGCCATACCGCAAAGCCACCTCGATGAACCTCGCCGTATGCGTTCTGACCGACCCTTGGGGTACCTATATCGAGATCAGTGAAGGCCTCTCCGCCGTTCAGTAAATGCTCGATAATCTGGTCATTGTCGCCTATTTCCTCGTCGTTTTCGGAATCGGTATTTACCATTCCCGGCGGCAGCGCACCACCAGCGAATACTTCCTCGCGGGCCACAGCATCGGCTGGTTTGCGGTTGGTGCGTCGTTGTTTTCCACCAACATCTCCAGCGAACATTTCATCGGTCTGGCCGGCTCGGGAGCGTCGGGCGGACTAGCCGTCGGCTGTTACGAATGGTCGGCGAGTTTCTGCCTGTTCATCCTCGGCTGGCTCTTCGTTCCCTACTACCTGAAGTCGAAGGTCTTCACCATGCCCGAGTTTCTCGAGCGCCGCTTCAATCCCGCATGCCGCTGGTATCTTACCGTTGTCTCGATCCTCGCCTATATCTTCACCAAGATTTCCGTTCACCTGTTCGCAGGCGCCATCCTCATGCGTTCGGTGCTCGGCTGGGACTACCTCACCACCTCAATCCTGCTGGTTATCGCCACGGGAATTTACACCATCACCGGCGGTCTGAAGGCCGTTATCTACACCGATCTTTTCCAGTCGTTCGTTCTCATCACCGGCGCGGTGGTCCTGACGGTCATGGGTCTCGTTCAAGTCGGCGGATTCCACGGCCTGCGCGCGGCGCTGCCTCCCGATTTCTTCCACATGATCAAGCCGGCGAGCGATCCGGTGTATCCATGGGTCGGCACCATCTTCGGAACCATGATCCTCGGCATCTGGTACTGGTGCACGGATCAATCGATCGTACAGAAAACCCTCAGCGCGAAGGATCTTGAAAACGCGCGCAAAGGCAGTTTCTTCTGTGCGGCGCTCAAAATCCTGCCCGTCTTCATTCTGGTGCTGCCGGGCCTGATCGCAAAGGCGCTTTATCCCAATGTCGTCAACGGCGACAACGCCTATCCAACGCTGGTTCTGCGGCTGCTTCCGAGAGGTCTGGTGGGATTGATGGTCGCGGCGCTGCTGGCAGCGCTCATGTCCGCCATGAGCTCGGTGCTGAACTCCTGCTCCACGCTCATCACCATGGACGTTTTTCGCAAGACGCACCCCCACGCGAGCGAAAGCCGTCTGGTTTTCGTCGGACGCGTAGCTACTGGCGTCATCGTGGCCATCAGTATTCTCTGGGTGCCGCTGATCAAATATCTGAGCAACGAGATTTACCAGTACCTGCAGAGCGTTCAGGCCTATATCGGGGCTCCGATTACCGCCACATTCCTGGTCGGAGTGCTTTGGAAACGCGCCACCGGACGCGCTGCCATCACCACGCTGATCACCGGCGGATTGCTTGGTGCCGGCCGATTCACCCTCGACGTGATGCACGACGCGTTCAAAGTGGATCTGGGCGCGCTCAACGCGCTCGTGCGGTTCAGCTTTCTGAATTTCAGCGTCATCGTCTTTCTGTTCTGCGTATTACTGATGTTTGTCATCACCATGACGGAGCCGGAGCGTACGAGCGCCGCGGAACAGCGCCTCACGCTTGCATGGGGTGGCGACCTGACTCGTGTGTTCGACCGCGCGGACCTGGCGTGGACCGCCATGGTCGGCTGCTTTGTTGCCGGCCTTTGGATCCATTTCCGCTGATTCGCCGGAATCGCGCCGGCGTACGAGTGCCGGCGCCGTTTTGATCGGATCTTGATATTATTCCACTCAAGCATGATGAAGCTTCTTGCGCCGTTCTTATTGATAGCCGCCGGCCATGTGCTCGCCCAGCCAGCTCCCCGAGCCAACCCGCAATCGTTGTTTGAAAGCAACTGCGCCACCTGCCATACGGCCGGGGGAGCGCAGACCGCGCCAGACCGCGCAACCCTGGGCAAAATGACCCCGGAAGCCATCTATCAGGCGCTGACCAGCGGTCCGATGCGTCAGCAGGCCGCCAGTTTGACTGAACCCGCCCGGCGAGCCATCGCGGAATATCTGACCGGTGGCAAGCTCGACCTGGCCCGGTTCGCGGAAGCGAAGCACATGCCCAATCGCTGCCCGGCTGGCAGCCGTTTCGGCGATCCTTCCTCCGGGGCGGCGTGGAATGGATGGGGCGGCGACATTTCCAACACCCGCTTTCAGACGGAGAAGACGGGTGGCCTGACCGCTGCCAGGGTGCCCGGGTTAAAGCTCAAATGGGCCTTTGCATTTCCCGGCGCCAGTTCGGTCTGGGGACAGCCCGCAATCGTCGGCGGACGCGTATTTCTTGGCGTCGATACCGGGTTCGTTTATGCGCTCGACGCTGCCGGCGGCTGTGTGTACTGGTCGTATGAAGCCGAGGCCGGGGTGCGTACGGCCATCACTGTCGATCGCACGACCGCCTGGTTCGGCGACATCAAGGCCAACGTCTACGCCGTGAACGCGGCAACCGGCGAACTGGTCTGGAAGGTGCGCGTGGAAGATCATTCCTCGGCCCGCATCACGGGCGCCCCGAAGCTTTACGAAGGGCGTCTCTACGTGCCGGTCGCGTCGGGCGAGGAAGGCGCGGGCGGCAATCCCCGCTATCCGTGTTGCACATTTCGCGGCAGCGTGGTGGCGCTTGATGCCGCCACCGGCCGCCGGATCTGGAAGACATACACGATCCCGGAAACGCCGAAGCCAACGACCAAAACTGCCTCCGGCGTTCAGCACTTCGGTCCGGCCGGCGCGGGAGTCTGGATGTCGCCCACCATCGATCCCAAATTGCACGTGCTGTACGTCGGCACCGGCGACGCTTATACCGAGCCCGCGGCTAAAACCACCGATTCGATCATGGCGATGGATCTGGATTCCGGCGCGATTCAGTGGGTTATGCAGGATACGGAGAACGATACCTGGCTGGCGGGCTGCAATGCCAATTCGCCCACCGGCAACTGCCCTGAGAAGCTCGGACCCGATCATGACTTCGCCTCGCCGCCGATTCTGAAGACCCTGCCGAATGGAAGCCGCATTTTGATCGCCGGTCAGAAAAGTGGCAACGTGTGGGCGCACGATCCCGACCGGAAAGGCGCCGTCGTCTGGAAGACCGCGCTCACCAGCAATACCACCGAGTTCGGCGGCAAAATCATCTGGGGTGGCGCGGCGGACAATCAAAACGCGTACTTCGGGCTGGGCACGGGCGGGATTGCCGCGGTGCAGATTCGGGAGGGCGAACGGAAGTGGTTTAACCCCCTGGCGCCCGCGCCCGCGATGGCCCGCCACTCCGGCGAGGATGGTCCGTTAACCGCAATCCCCGGCGTGGTTTTTTCCGGCGGATGGGACGGCGTTCTGCGCGCCCTCTGGA
>CAWBIS010000256.1:0-9430 GCA_963788485.1 Terriglobia bacterium | reverse complement strand
GCGTTCACGGCTGAAGCACAGGTCCACGGATTTGCTGCGCTCGAGTTCGCGCATCTGCGCGGCGCTCAGCAAAGGGAGCAGAAGATTGCGGGCGCCACCGTCGCTCAGCGGCGGACTGGTGGACTGCGCAAGAACTCCCCCGATGCGCAGGGTAACGGGCGCGTCCGCGATCAGCAGCAGATCCGACGCTCCCTGCTGCACAGCGTGCATCAACAGTGCGTCGAGCGAAGCCGGGTTCAGCGCCTGTTCCGGCCGATGATCCCTCGCTCCGGGGGCGGCGCGGTTGAGTTCGGCAACGATTTGGGTCAACTCGTTTTCGAAAGCCGGCAAAACCCAGTATCCGATATTCGACAGGGCCGGTACCGGTACCTCGAACGTTGAATCGCCCGAAGCTAACCATTAGCATCGTGGCAGAGATGACGATCGAGAACATCATCGCGATCATTCTGGGCGCGATGGTTACGCTGGTTCTCGCGATCGCGATAGCGGTTCTGAATCCGCGCCCGGGCTTTGGGTCGACCGTCTGCAGCCTCGTTCTGCTTGCGGGAGGAGTTGTGATGGTCCGCGAGCTATGGGCGATGGCCCGTGCATTCGCCAGAGTGCAACGGCGCGGCGCGCCGCGGAATCCGGGTTCTGCGCGCCTCCCCCGGCACTGATCGGTAGCGCCGGAAGATTTGCTTCCTCTTCGAATCTCTCCCGCAGGAGGGCTATCCGATACGGCTGAACAGCCACGCACTCACCTCTGCGGGAGAGAGAAACTCTCGCCCGACAATATGAACAACCTGGTGGCATCCCACGCAATTCATCGCGTCGTTTAAGCCAACCGGAAACTCTTGACAAAATATCAGGTTAGATATAATCTAAGCGTTTCATGGATGCTGAGGCGATTCAGCGGCAACTGGCCGCCGGCGGGTTAAGGTGTACCCCGCAGCGCTACGCCGTGATGGCATTCTTAATGGAGCACAACAGGCATCCCACGGCTGCGGAGATCTTCGAAGCCGTGAATCGCGTGGATCCGCGCTGTTCCAGAGCCACGACTTATAACAATTTGCGGGACCTGGTGCAGGCAGGTTTGGTGCGTGAAGTGGCCGTCGAGGGGCGCGCCGCGCGATTCGATGCGAAAGGCATCCGACACCACCATTTCATATGCGATCGCTGCGGCAATGTCGAGGATATCGAATGGTACGACGTGCCCCGGCCTGACTCGGGCTCCCTCGGAAAGCGGGTTCTGCGCGAATGCGAGCTGATTTTCCGGGGGCTCTGCACAAAGTGCGCGCCGCGCCAGACGAGCCGTTAAACGTGAGGATATCGGATGAGTGGCGCGCGTCAGCGGACCTGTCCGGCGGCGCTTGCACATTATCGATTCATGACGAATTCGTAATTTCGCAACATTGTTTTTGACTAATTCGAAGGAGAATAAACAGATGGAACAGGAAATCGCAGGGACGGCGGCGGCTGTCCCCAATAATGAGCAAAGCATTTCAGGCGCTGCCAAATGCCCGGTAGTGGGCGGCCCCCGCAGACACACGGTGGCCGGCGCCCCGACTAATGCGGGCTGGTGGCCGGATCAGCTGAACCTGAAGATCCTGCACCAGCACTCGCCTCTGTCCGATCCGATGGACGAGGGCTTCAATTATAGAGAAGAATTCAAGAGCCTGGACCTGGACGCCGTGATCGGGGATCTGCATGCCTTGATGACAACGTCGCAGGACTGGTGGCCCGCCGACTACGGCCACTACGGTGGGCTCTTCATCCGTATGGCCTGGCATAGCGCCGGTACGTACCGCATCGGAGACGGCCGCGGCGGGGCAGGCGCGGGCACACAACGCTTCGCGCCCCTCAACAGCTGGCCGGACAATGCGAGCCTCGACAAGGCGCGCCGGCTGCTCTGGCCGATCAAGCAGAAGTATGGCCGCAAACTCTCCTGGGCCGATCTCATGATTCTCGCCGGCAACGTAGCGTTGGAGTCAATGGGGTTCAAGACCTTCGGTTTTGGCGGCGGCCGCGAAGACGTCTGGGAGGCCCCGGAGGACATTTTCTGGGGACCTGAGGGTAAGTGGCTGGCGGACGAGCGCTACAGAGGCGATCGTGAGCTCGACAATCCTCTGGCCGCCGTTCAGATGGGGCTGATTTACGTCAATCCGGAAGGGCCCAATGGCAAGCCGGATCCCCTGGCTGCGGCGAAGGATATCCGCGAAACATTCGCCCGCATGGCGATGAACGACGAGGAGACCGTTGCGCTCATTGCCGGCGGCCACACGTTTGGCAAAACCCACGGCGCCGCCGACGCGGGCAAATATGTGGGCGCCGAACCCGAGGGCGCGCCGATCGAAGAGCAAGGCTTCGGCTGGAAGAACACCTTTGGTAGCGGCGCAGGCGCCGATGCGATCACCAGCGGTATCGAAGTCACATGGACCACCACTCCGACGAAGTGGAGCAACAACTACTTCGAGAACCTTTTCAAATATGACTGGGAACTCACGAAGAGCCCGGCCGGCGCGAACCAATGGACGCCGAAGAATGGAGCTGGAGCCGGTACCGTTCCGGGCGCCCACGACAAATCGAAGTCCCACGCTCCGGGAATGCTCACGACCGACCTCTCACTGAAAATGGATCCGAACTACGCGCCGATCGCGAAGCGCTTTTATGAAAATCCGCAGGAGTTCGCGGACGCCTTCGCCAAAGCCTGGTACAAGCTGACGCACCGCGACATGGGTCCTCTTTCGCGCTATCTTGGTCCGCTCGTCCCCGCAGAGCCCCAGATCTGGCAAGACCCCGTTCCGCCGGTGGATCATGAACTAATCGGAGAGCAGGACGTTACCGCGCTGAAGGCGAAGATCCTCGCATCCGGCCTGTCGACTACCCAACTCGTCAACACCGCCTGGGCTTCGGCGTCGACGTTCCGCGGCTCCGATAAGCGCGGCGGAGCGAACGGAGCGCGCATTCGCCTGGCGCCGCAGAAGGACTGGGAAGTGAACCAGCCGGCTGAACTCGCCAAAACCCTCGAGAAGCTGGAGGCAGTCCAAAAGGAATTCAACAGCTCGCAAACCGCCGGCAAGAAGGTTTCGCTCGCGGACCTGATCGTTCTGGGCGGTGACGCCGCGATCGAGGAAGCGGCAAAGAAGGCAGGGCACGATGTGAAGATTCCCTTTTCACCCGGCCGCACGGATGCCTCACAGGCGCAAACCGACGTGCACTCGTTCGCCGTCCTCGAACCCGTTGCGGATGGTTTCCGCAACTACCTTCGGAATGGTCACAGCAATGGCCACCACTTACCTGCGGAGGAACTGCTGGTGGATCGGGCTCAGCTGCTGAAATTGACTGCACCCGAGATGACTGTTCTCATCGGCGGTCTGCGCGCGCTGAATGCGAACTTCGGGCAGTCCAAACACGGCGTTTTCACCAGCCGTCCCGGGACGCTGACCAACGATTTCTTCGTTAACCTCCTCGATATGAAGACGAAGTGGGAGCCCACCTCGTCTGCAGGCATCTATGAGGGGCGCGATCGCGCGACAGGCGAAGTCAAATGGACCGGCACCCGTGTCGACCTCATCTTCGGCTCAAACTCCCAGCTGCGGGCACTCGCGGAAGTTTATGCGTGTGACGACTCGAAAGAAACGTTTGTGAAGGACTTCGCGGCTGCGTGGCACAAGGTGATGAACCTTGATCGCTACGACCTCGCCTGAGCCCCGTTCGGCAAACATGGAGGAGGCGCGGTCCCTGGCTCGCGGGAGCCCGGGGCCGCGCGTCCTTCTGATTTGCGGCATGGCTGTAACGTTCAGGACTTTCCGGGGGTGCGCCGCAATGCCTGTCAACGCAATAATGACCCCAGGGAGAACGGACGATGAGCAGATTCTTTACCACCGCTATACTCCTGGGGGTGCTGGCATCAGGCGCCGCCGCGCAGGATTGGTATCACGATCGCGATGAGCGCTTCCGGGGCGATGACTGGAGGCTCCATCTCTTCGCCCACGTGCGCACCGATCTGGAACATGTGTGGGAAGGACGCGCGCGCGACAAAGAACGCGCGCGGTTGGAAAAAACGGAAGAAGAATTAACGAAAATGCAAGCGGATCTCGATCAGACTCGCTGGGACAACGGCCTGTTGAACGATGTGATCGATTCCATAAGGAAGTCAGCCGACGATCAGCGTCTTCCTCCGCGTGACCGGGACGTTTTAGCCGACGATCTGAGGCGACTGAAGGAATTTCAGGACCAACACAATCACCCGCATTAAGAGCCATCGAAAGAATGGCGGGAGACAGTGCGCCACATTCACTTTCTGAACGAGTGTTTTCCAGGTCGAATTGCAGTAGACTCTGAAAGCATCCCGGTTGCTTCCGATATAGTTCGCAGGCGATCCGAGTCGATAAGGCTCGTTCGTTCAAGCTGTTGGGATGTTTTTCGCAGGAGGTCCTGGTGCAGACATTTCGACGGAATCGCGCGGTACATTTTCCAGGGGCGCTGGTTCCGGGGGCGCTGGTTCTGGCGGCCCTGGCTCTAAAGACCCTGGGTCTGCCGACTGGTGCGGCTGCGGCGAGCGCTCAGCAGCAGGCTGTCGTCGACCTGGCGGTCCTGAAGAATGCCGGAACAGCCAATGACCAACTCCCCGGTTCCTGGCTGACATACGGGAAATCGCAGAGCGAGGCGCGTTACAGCCCGCTGAAACGAATCGACAATACCAACGTGAAGCGTCTCGGGCTGGCATGGTCCTATGCGATGGGCGCAGGGGGTGGAAACCAGGAAGGGACGCCGCTGGTTTGGAATAACACGATTTATGGCATCACCACCTGGAGCGTGGTCTACGCCGTCGACGGTCGCACGGGCAAGGAGATCTGGCGGTGGGATCCGGAGATCAATCAGAGCACCATCCGTTCCATGACAGGCAATATCGTCAATCGCGGAATCGCCTTGTACAAGGGAATGATTATCGCTCCTGGCATCGATGGACGGTTGTTCGCGCTTGACGCTGTTACGGGCAAACCGGTCTGGGAGACTCGCGTCGCCTGGCCCCAGCAGGGATACTACCTGACGATGGCCCCACGAATTGCCGGTGGCCAGGTGATCGTTGGAGTCTCGGGCGGCGATAGTGGCGAAACTCGCGGTTTCTTCGACGCTTACGATGCCACCAGCGGGCGACGGTCGTGGAGATTCTATACCGTTCCGGGCGACCCAAAACAGCCTTACGAGAACGAGGCCATGCGCGCGGCCGCCAAAACGTGGGGCGGCGATTTTTACACCAAAGGCGGAGGCGGTGCGGTCTGGGACGGATTCGCGTACGATCCAGAGGCCAATCTGGTTTATGTCGGCACTGGGAATGCGGAGCCATGGGTGCAGAAATTCCGGGGCGCGCAAAACATGGACAACCTGTATACCTGTTCGATATTGGCAGTCGATCTCACATCCGGCCAGCTCAAGTGGCATTTTCAGACGGTGCCGAACGACAACTGGGATTTCGACAGCGTCCAGCAGTTGATGTTGCTCGACCTGCGCATCGAGGGGCGCACGCGAAAGGTTCTGGCCCAGGCATCGAAGAATGGATTTTTTTACGTGATCGACCGGCTCACCGGGCAGTTCATTTCGGGGACGCCATTTGTGAAAGTGAATTGGGCGAAGGGTCTCGACGATAGCGGGCGTCCCATGGTGAATCCCGAAGCTTACTATGATGTGGAACCGCTGGCGGTCTACCCGACAGGCGGCGGAGCCCACAACTGGGCGCCGATGTCGTTCAATCCGAATACGGGGTTGCTCTACATTCCCGCTTCGTACCAGTCTTACATCTACCAGGCTGCTCCCGAATATAAGAAACGGTCCAATGGCGATGTGCGCTCGGTCAGCGGTGAAGCGCGGCAGATCGAGGCGCCGCCGATCGGTCCATCTGCCCCTGACGGCGTCCGCGGCGGCTTGCAGGCGTGGGATCCCGTGCAACACAAGCTGGTCTGGCGCGCGGATGGCGGAGGTGGTATCGGCGGCGGAACTGTCTCTACCGCCGGGAACCTGGTCTTCCAAACCATCAATGACGGCCGTTTCCTGGCCTACAGCGCCGACAGAGGCGAGAAGTTGTTGGAGATAGCGACGGGACGAACCGGCATGGGGCCTCCAATCACCTACGAGATCGACGGCGAGCAGTATGTGGCGTTCATGGGCGGCTCGGGCAGGCCCGGCGCCATCGTGGGCCCGAACGACGCAAAGATAGACAACCCGCCGTTATTGTTTGTCTTCCAACTTGACGGGAAAGCAGAGCTTCCGGCGCGAGTCGCGGCGCGGGCGCCCAGCGCCGCGGCTACGCCGCACTGATGATCCACGAACGCGAGCGGCGAGTTGGCCACCCACTTTGCAGCAATCTGGTGATGCAGAACGCCGTCCCGATTACTTTCCGTCCTTGTCCTTTACGGCAAGGCCGCCGGTAATACCATCGACCTGGTAGCCAATCTGAATCTTCCTGATCTTCGCGATTTCGGCAGGCGTTGCGGTCTTGGGATCCACATTGGCCTGGGCGCACGTAAATCCCCGCAGCGTGCATTCCGATGTCGTGTGTTTGATTCCCCGCTCCTTCATCACCTGGGTTAAATACTGGACCACGTCCGTATGCATGATGACCGCGTTGTTGGGGACGAAGGTTCCCACGCCAATGGCATAGTCGATCGGCATCAGGGGCTCGACGCTCGAGCCGAACTGGCCGTCGTTCTTCTTGCCGAGATCGTGCGCATTGAGGTCGGCGCCTTTCTCGACCAGATACTTCACTACATTCAGATCGCCCAGATTCGAGGCCACCATGAGCGGCGTGATGCCATAGTTGTCCGCCGCGTTGACGTCTTCGCCCATATCCACCAGGAGTTTGACCACTTCGAGCCGCTCGGCCGGCGGCCTCGGCCTGTGGTAACCGTTGATGAACCCGGTGCCGCAGGCGGCCATCAGCGTCGTTTCTCTGTCGGAAGAAATGATGTGAGGATCGGCGCCGTGAGCGAGCAGGAGCTTCACCAGTTCGATGTCTCCGGAGAACGCCGCGCGCATGATGGCCGTGGCAAAGACGATGCGCGGTGATCCCTCGCGCATGCGCGCCCGTGGAGTCGAATTGATGACAGCGTTCGGATCGGCGCCGGCATCCAACAGCTTCCGGATCAGGGGAAGCGGATCGCGCGTGACCATCCACGGGAAGTTGGGCGCGGTCTCCATGTTGCGCCGGTCCACGGCCCAGAAAAGCGGGGTGAAGCGCTGGGCGTCCTTCTGATTCACATTGGCGTGGCTGTCAATCAGGAAATCCGCGACATCGTAGCTGCCATCGAACAGCGCCAGCGACAAAGCGTCCTTGCCGTCGCCGCCCTGCGCGTTGAGATTCGCGCCGGCTTTGACCAGCAGTTTCGCGGACTCGAGACCGGCCTCCCGCGCGGCGAACATCAGAGGCGTCAGCATGCCGCTGGCGAATTCCTCGATCGGCTGATTCGGTTTCGGCGGTACCGGCGTGGCGCCTTCGAATCCGCGGCCTGAAGCTGAGGGAACGAAGTATGATTTCGCGTTGACATCGGCGCCATGCTCGATCAGCAGTTTTACCACGTCGGGATGCCGTTCCGAGACAGCCCACATCAGAGCGGTAGTGCCGCCCCACGCCTCGTGTGCATTGACTTCCGCGCCGTGGTCCAGCAGCGCCTTGACAGCATCGATCTTGCCGGTGCGCGCGGCCATCATCAGCGCGGTGTCGGACGTTTTGGTCAGAGGAGCGTTCGGGTTGGCGCCGGCGGCGAGCAGCCGCTCGACGATCGCGGCGTTTCCGTTTTGCGTGGCGAGCAACATCGGCGTGGCGCCCGCCTGATTGGCAGCCATGGGCTTTGCGCCGGCGGCCAGGAGAATGTCGGTCAGTTCGAGATCGTTCGCCTCGACCGCCCAGTGCAGAGCGGACGTGCCGTCGATTTGTCTCGCATTGACATCGGCCTTTTGCTGCAGCAGCGTTCGAACCGCGACTTTATCGCCCCGCATGGCGGCGTCGGCTACGTCGCTCCCGGGAGCTGCGGCGGCCGAGGCCACCAGCAGAAGACCTGTAAGAAGCAATCTCATATGCTTATTCCGATTTCTGTTTCCGGACGCGGCTGAGCACGACAGGGAGATCGTCGTAGTTTTCGAGCGCGACCATATTGAGCGCTGTGTCCGGCGATACTTTGCCGTTCAGTGAGGTCTTACCCTCGCCTTCTCCGTTGGCTTTGATGCGAAGCTCGATCACCGAGAAGTCATAGGGCGGCGCTTCGGCGCCCGCCGGCTTCCACAAATCGTTTACCGCGCCCAGGCGGCGCTGCGTGATGAGCACGATTCGCTCGGAGCCATCCGGGTTCCCAATCCTTCCGGCGTATCGAATCGCATAACCGGCCACTTCGCGCGACCAGAGATAGCCCACCGTAGTCGATTCCTGGAGGGCCTTCGCCAACGTTCCTTCGGGAGTGAGCTTCGGCGGCGGCGTCGCGCTGCCGCCTCGTCCCGCGCGTCCGCCGCCTCTCCCGCCACGGCTCGCAGCCGGGATTTTCAGCATCCACGCGTTCATCAACTTTTCCCGTTCGGCGTCGGTGGACCAGCGCAGGATATTGATGCGAATCGCATCCGGGGCGCCGGAAACGTTCGCCGTCGTCGCCGTGTAGCTGGCCGCCGAACCGGCGGGCGCAACACTGGCAGCCAGAAGGAAGACAAGCCAGAGCATCATTTGTCCTGATTGGTGCCCCAGACCCGGGTGAGCCATTCCACCAGGCGCTCCAGCTCTTCATCCGAGAGCACTGCACCGCGCTCACGCATATCAACCAGCGTGACCCGCCAGGCCTCCTCCGCCTTCCTCGCCCCTTGAACGCGATCGATGCCGTGACATTTCGTGCAGGCTCGATTCATCAACCGGTAGGCCTCGGGGTCGGAAAAGAAGGTGGTGATTTCCGGCGGAACGTAGGTCCGCGGAAACGGCTTCGAGTTCGGCCCGAAGGTTGTCGCCAGCCAGTCGGTCAGGAGGTTCATGTCGGCATCCGGCAAGCTCACATCAGTGCCCTTGTGCTTGTCCCCGATGAGCTTCTGCCATCCCGTTTTGTCCAGTGCGAAAAAGGCGTAGTCGTCGATGCCATGGCACGCGGTGCAGTGCGCTCGAATGACGTTCCATACAGGTCCGTCAGGCCGCAGCACCTTGGGACGCGCCGCTCTGCCGCCGACCTGTCCCAGGAGGGGCAGGCCAAGCGCAACCAGTACCAGGATTCCCCGCTTCATCGGCAGCTTAAAGTGAAATCGGAATCGTGCTCGAGCCAAAGTTCTTCTGCGTCCCGACCTCGAAACCGGCGGCATTGTACTTCGGAACATCTTCGATGCCGTATTTGTGAAGCACGGCCAGCAGCATGTTCGACGTGCGTTCCGTGTTGTCCGGGAAAACGATATGCCGGTTGCCCTGGAGCTTTCCATCGAGGCCGCCCAG
>CAWBIS010000255.1:0-16936 GCA_963788485.1 Terriglobia bacterium | reverse complement strand
GTTACATTGAGCCGCCCGCATACGCACAATTCGACGCTCTGATGCGGGATCGAATGCTTCTGAAATTGATGGGGCGCATCGCGGGAATCGACGCCTTGCGCTACGACCCCGACTACATCGGCGGCGGCACGCACGAGAATCTTCAGGGCCAGGAACTGGATCTTCACGTCGATTTCAACTACCATCCCAAAACTCTTCTCCATCGCCGCCTGAATCTGATCGTTTTCCTGAATCCGGAATGGTGCGAAACCTGGGGCGGGTGCCTCGAACTGCGCCAGGACCCGTGGGATACCTCGATTGGCGAAGCGCGGCTCGTCGTTCCACGCGTCAATCGCGCCGTGCTGTTTGAAACGACCGAGCGCTCCTGGCACGGTTTCACGCGCATCCAGTTGCCCGAGGGTAAGCGGCACCTTTCGCGGCGCTCCATTGCGGTTTATTTCTACACGCAAGAGCGCCCCTCGGAGGAAACCGCGCCGTCCCACGCGACCATCTACGTGCCGCGGCCACTGCCCGACCACATTCGGGCCGGGTACACTCTGTGCCCGGAGGACGTGGATCTGCTGCAGGTGTTGATCGAGCGGCGCAACATGCAGATCCGTTTTCTTTACGACCGGGAGAACGACTATTCGACGATGACCGCACGAATCACCGGGTCGCCCTCGTTCCGGCTTGCCCGGCTCCTGACCTTGCCTGGCCGAAAGCTGCGAAATTGGTTCGCCAAAGGTTGAGAGTGCTATAATTGCTCAGGATGGTTAGTGCCCTCCCCGCGATTCCGCGGCGCCCCGATCCACCGCTTGCCAAACCACATTTCGTGCCCGTTGTTTTGTGACAAAGCCAGACGCCTGATGTTTCGTATTACCCATACACAAAATAAATGAAAGCCACCGTTCAGGTTAGTCGCGGCATCGAGAGCCTTTTCGGTACCCGCGACGAGAACATGCGTGTACTCGAATCGGGTTTGAACGTTCGCACCAGTCTCGGCGCCGACACGCTCGAAATCGAAGGCGAGCCGGACGCCGTGTCCCGCGCGGAGTCCATCCTCGAAGATTATTTCGCCCTCGTACGCGAAGGGGCTGTCTTCAAGAACGGCGATCTCAATAGCCTGTTGCGCGTCGTCGCCGCCGATCCGGAAGTGACGCTTCGCTCCCTTTTCAAGAGCGGCCAGCAGCGCAGCTTCGGCAAGAAGGTGCTGGCGCCGAAATCCGTCACACAGCGGCGCTACCTCGAAGCCATCGAACGCAACGACCTTGTTTTCGGCATCGGCCCGGCCGGCACCGGCAAGACCTATCTTGCCGTGGCCATGGCAATTCAGGCTCTGATCGGCAAACGGGTCAGCCGCATCATCCTGACCCGGCCCGCGGTCGAAGCCGGTGAGAAACTCGGATTCCTGCCCGGCAGCCTGCAGGAAAAAATCGATCCCTACCTGCGTCCGCTCTATGACGCGCTGTACGATATGCTCGAAACCGAAAAGGTGGAAAAGCTTCTCGAACGCGCATCCATCGAAGTGGCTCCGCTCGCCTTCATGCGCGGTCGCACACTCAACGACAGCTTCATCATTCTCGACGAAGCCCAGAACACCACTCCCGAGCAGATGAAAATGGTGCTCACCCGTCAGGGCTTCAATTCCAAGATGGTCGTGACCGGCGACGTTACCCAGATCGACCTTCCCGGCGGCCGCCGTTCCGGCCTGCTCGACGCCGTCGACATTCTCAAAGGAGTCGAGGGCATCTCTTTCGTACAGTTCGACGAGCGCGACGTGGTTCGCCACAGCCTGGTGCAACGGATCGTGCGCGCTTATGAGAAATACAACGAGGGCATAGCGGGACGTCAACTCGCGCTCAAGCTCTCGGACGACCCCGTCCAACGTGGACTGCAGCTGGAGCCGCCCGTGGAGCCACCTGCGGAACAACACGTTGAACCCGTTCCGGCGCGGGCCTGAGCGGCACAAAATGAAATCCGACCCACTCATAACTTACCGGCGCAAGCCGGCCACTCTCGACACGTCCAGCCTCGAGTCCTTCGCCGAAGTTCTGTGCGAGCGTGTCGCGCGCGGGCGCGACTTCCATTGCCGCATCGCGAATGATGCCGAACTGCAATCTCTGAACAAGCGATTCCTTGGCAAGGATTACCCGACGGACGTCCTTTCCTTCCCCTCCGAAGGCGACATCGCCATTTCTCTGCAGCGGGCCAGAGCCCAGGCCGCCGAATGGAACCACTCGGTGGAAGATGAAATCCGCATTCTCCTGCTTCATGGCGTTCTGCATTTGCAGGGGATGGATCACGAAACCGACAAGGGCCAGATGAAACGCGCCGAACAAAGATGGCGCCGGAAGTTGGGCCTCCCCAACACGCTCGTGGCGCGGGCCGGCAAATGATCCTCGCGGCACTCATTCTGCTCCTCGCGCTGGTGATGCTGTTCACCGCCGTCCAGACGCTCTATCTCGAGAGCATGCGTCTGCGCACGCGTGAGTTTCCGTCGCTGCAGTACTTTAAATCCACGCTCGAACCGCGTCTCAGGCTGCGCACCGAAGAAGGGGCCCTCACCTTCTCACTGTGGAAGCACACCTGTCTCGTGCTGTTCGGGGTGGTTGTTCTGGCTCAGATGATCGACGGCGGAGGCCTCTCGTTTCCCATCCTTCTCGAAAGCGTCATCGGCGCGTGGCTGCTGATGATGTTGTGCGCCTATCTGATCCCTCAGTTGCTGTATCGCCGGACCTCGGGCCATTGGCTCGCCTCTTTGTTGCCTTTCTACTCGGCTGCGGCACTGGCCATCCGGCCCCTGGTTCTGTCACTGAATTTCCTGCATTCGCTGCTCGATATCGCAACCAGGGAAGAAGATCGCCCCGAGCCGGCGACGTCCCAGGAGAACATCGAAGCTTTGATCGATGCCGGGACCGAGGAAGGACTGATTCAGGAAGACGACCGCAAGCTGATCCAATCGGTAGTCGCCTTCGGAGATAAAGTGGTGCGCGAGGTGATGACCGCCCGCCCCAATATCATCGCCATTCAGGCCGATGAAACACTCGAGGCCCTGCGCGAACTGGTAGTGAACGAACAGTATTCGCGCATTCCGGTTTTCGAAACCTCGATCGACGACGTCGTCGGCTTCGTTCATGTACGCGATATGTTTGAGGTGCCCGAGACCGATCGTCTGATCCGTAAAGTGAGGGAACTGATGCGACCCATCCGGTTCGTGCCCGAATCCAAGCCGGTCAACGACCTGATGCGCGAAATGCAGCAGGAAGGCGCCCATATGGTGATCGTGGTGGATGAATACGGCAACACGGCCGGTCTGGCCACCATGGAAGATCTGGTCGAAGTGATTCTCGGCGAAATTCGCGATGAACACGAGCCCGGCTCGGATGTGACCGAAGACGGCCAGGGCGGCTATATCGTCTCCGGCAATTTCGACATCGCGCGAATTTCGGAGGTTCTGGAGTTCACGCCGGATGAAGACATCGAATCGACGACGATCGGAGGCCTCGTGACGGAATGGCTTGGCCGGGTTCCGCAGCCCGGTGAAGTAATCGAGCGGGAAGGCATCCGCGTGGAAATCCTCGCCAGCGACGAGATGCGCGTCGAGCAGGTTCGTTTGAGCAAAGCGTCGCAGGAAGTGCAGGCATGAATCCCCCGATCCACAAATCCGGTTTCGTCTCCATTCTGGGCCGTCCCAACGCAGGCAAGTCGACGCTGCTGAACGCGCTGGTCGGGCAAAAAGTCTCGATCGTGGCCGACAAGCCGCAGACCACGCGCACGCAGATACAGGGCGTACTGACCATGCCGGAGGCGCAGATCGTCTTCATCGATACGCCCGGCATTCACAAATCCGACAGCGCCATCAACAAGCGCATGATGGACGCCGTGCGCGCGTCGCTCGAAGAGCGGGATCTTTTCATTTATCTGGTCGATGCCACCAGGCCTTTCGGAAACGGAGACGAAAAGGCCCTGAGTATACTCCGTCAGGACGGCCCCCCGGTGATCGTTGCCATGAACAAGATCGATGCGCTGGCGGCGAAGCACGAGTTGCTTCCGCTTCTGGAGGAGTATCAGAAGCACTACAAATTCGAAGCCTATCTGCCCATCTCGGCGGCCACCGGCGAAGGCCTCGAACTCCTGCGCGCGGAAGTGGTCAAACGGCTGCCGGAGGGTGCGGAATATTTTCCTCCCGATCACTTCACCGACCAGCCGGCGCGCTTCCTTGCGGCCGAATTGATCCGCGAGAAAATCCTGCAGGCCACACGCCAGGAGGTTCCCCACTCGGTCACGGTTCTTATCGAGAAATGGGAAGAGTTGCCGCGCCTGATCCGCATCTTCGCCACCATCCTGGTGGAGCGCGCCGGCCAGAAAGCGATCGTCATCGGATCCAAAGGATCCATGCTGAAGCAGATCGGCACCCTCGCGCGCGAAGAGATTGAAGCCTTGTTCGGAACGCAGATCTATCTCGACCTGCATGTGAAGGTGGAAACGGCATGGCGCGAGAAGACTGCGTATCTGAATACTGTCGACTGGCGTACAATGACCGGAGATGAGTCTTAATCGGATATTCCTGGCGTTGGCACTGCTTCTGACATGTTTGACTGCGGCGCCGGCGGCAAGCAAACCGGTCTCGGACGATTTTCTTTCCGACACTATACGACAGAAACTGGCTGCCGACACGATCGTCAAAGGCGGCGCAATTGAAGTGATCGTCAAGGACGGCGTCGTCACTCTGCGGGGCACCGTGGAAGAAGACAGGCAGAAGACCAAAGCGGAGAAGATCGCGAAGAAGGTGAGCGGCGTAAAGAGCGTCACCAACGAACTGAAGATCTCGCGTCCCGGCGCGGTCGCTCCATAAACTTGCAGGAACTCCCCAACTACGAATCCGAAAAGGTCGCGTCGAACCTGCGATTCGTGGATGGCCTTGCCTGGTCGCGGGCCGGTTTCCTCGCTGTCGCGGACGTTCGGCAGAGCAAAATTTTCAAATTCGATACGAGCCCGCATCCGCAGGTCCTGCGCGACAGCGATGGCGGAGCGTCCGGACTGGCCTACGACCCGCAGGGCCGTTTATACATCTGCGAATCCGCAGCGCGCCGCATCACTCGCGTCGATACCAGCGGAAAAATCGAGATCCTGGCCGACAATTACCAGGGCAAAAAATTCAACGCGCCAAACGATATCGTGGTGCGCCGGGACGGGCACGTTTATTTCACCGATCCCGCTTTCGGCTCGGCCAACGATCGCCGCGAACTCGATTTCTACGGCGTCTGGCATATCTCGCCGAAGGGCGAGCTCGATCTCCTCGCAAAATGGCAAACACGCCCGAACGGCATCACTCTGTCGGCCGATGGCAGGACTCTGTTCGTAGCCGATTCCGATCGCCATGCCGTTGTGGCGCTGGATCCCGCCGGCGGCAATCCGCGCGACGTGATCACGAATATCGCCGGAGTTCCAGGCGGACTGAAAACGGACGCGAACGCGCGCCTGTATGTAGCCGCAAAGGGAGTCGCAGTCTATTCCGCCAATGGCCGTCTGGAACGTACGCTGCTCGAAGGCGAGCGGGCTGTAAACTGCGCCTTCGGCGAGAACGATCTGGAGTCGCTTTTCATCGCCGCGCGCCGGGACATCTACCGTGTCAAACCCGGGGTCAAAGGAGTGTTGCAATATTAGCCGCCGTTATCCCGAGCGTCCGATTCTGGGCGTGGGGGCTCTCATTGTCGAAGGCGAACGCATCCTGCTGGTCAAGCGCGGGCGCGAGCCGCTCAAGGACTGGTGGTCGCTGCCGGGCGGTGTGGTTGAAACCGGCGAGCGCCTCGAAGATGCACTTCGCCGGGAAGTGCGCGAGGAGACCGGCCTCGAGGTTGAAATCGTCTGTCTGCTGGAAATCTTCGAACGGATCATGCTCGACGCGGCCGGCGCCCCCGAGTATCATTACGTGCTGATGGATTATCTGTGCCACGCGACCGGGGGGAATCTCTGCGCGGCCGATGACGCCAGCGGCGCGGCATGGGTGACGGAGCCGGAGCTGGCCGATCTGAAAATCACCGAAGGCACACCGGCCGTCATCGCCAAAGCATTCAAATATGAAAGAACTCGAATGGGAGCAGGTCCGCAACCTCCTCTCCCGGTACATCGGTAGCCCGCTCGGCGCCGCGGAACTGGCGAAGGTCGAGCCATCGATCGACCGCGAACGCGTGGAACGCGATCTCGCCGAAGCGGGCGAGTCGATTCGCTACATCCGGGCTTCGGCTACCCCGCAGGGCGGCGCGATCCGGATCAATCTGAACGGGCTTCCCGATATTACCGTCGCCATCCAGAAGCTGCACATCGAAGGCGCGGCGCTGGAGCCACGCGAGATTTTCGATCTCATCGCATTCCTCGATCGCGCCGCGGACGCCGCATCGTTTCTGACCGCGGCCGACGACAAATTCCCGCTGCTCGCCAAACGCGCTCACGGCATCGGCGATTTCCGCCCGCTGCTGAAAGAGGTCGAAGGCAAAATACAGGGCGATGGAACGGTTCTCGACGGCGCCAGCCCGCATCTGCATCGCCTGCGCCGCGAAATCGAAAAGCAGAAGAAAGCGATTCAGGATTCGCTCGAGCGCTTCCTCAAAGCGAACCGGAATGAAGGCGTATTGCAGGAAGAGTACGTTACCCTTCGCAACGACCGTTATGTGGTGCCGGTGATTTCGGGACAGCGCCGCAAACTTCCGGGAGTGATCCATGGCGCCAGTTCCACCGGCCAGACACTGTTCCTCGAACCGCTCGAAACCATCGACCTGAATAACGAACTCGTGCGTCTGGGCGAGGAAGAGGCGCGCGAGGTCCTCCGTATTTTGCGCGAGCTGACCGGACGACTGCGCATTTACGGCGATTCCATTCGCGCGGCGGCGTCCATCATGGCGGCGCTCGATCTTATCTTCGCCAAGGGAAAGTTCGCCATCGAATTCGATTGCGCGATTCCGAAGTTCAGCGACCGTCTGCATCTGGAAAACGCCCGGCATCCTCTGCTGGTGGATGTGCTGCGGAAGACTTCGCGGCGCGTGGTTCCGTTTACCCTGACGCTGGATCGCGATTGCCGCACGCTGTTGATCAGCGGTCCGAACACAGGCGGCAAGACCGTGACGCTCAAGACCATCGGCGCGATTGCGTTGATGGCGAAGGCCGGGTTGCCCGTGCCTTGCTCCGCGGCGGAGGTTCCGATGTTCGAACAGGTGCTGGCCGATATCGGCGATAACCAGTCCATCGAACAGAATCTGAGCACGTTTTCCGCGCATGTCTCCCATTTGCGCGAAATGGCGCTCGACGCCACGCCGGAGTCGCTGGTGCTGCTCGACGAGATCGGATCGGCCACCGATCCCGAGGAAGGCGGCGCGCTCGGAGTGGCGCTGGTCGATCATTTCCGCGCCGCGGGCGCCTTTACTGTGGCATCGACGCACCTCACCGCGCTGAAAATCTACGGCGCGAATACGAAGACGGTTCTGAACGCCTCGATGGGATTCGACGAGCAGACGCTCGAACCGACTTATCAGCTGCAGGTTGGCTTGCCGGGCAAGTCGGCCGGCCTCGATATCGCGGCGCGGCTTGGCATGCCCGAGGACATCATGAAGCGCGCGCGGGCGTCTTTGAGTACGCAGGAGATCGAGCTTTCGACCCTTATCGCAAATCTGCACAAGCGACTCGAGGAGACGAACCGGCTTGAAACTTCGCTGGAGCTGGAGCGCGCGGGGCTGATAGCGCGCGAGAAGCAGATCGCGCAGGATTGGGAGCGCCGGGAAACCGCCAAGCTGCGTGAACTCGAGACCCGTTTCGACGAGATGCAGCGCCGCTGGCAGGAGCGCGGCGATGAGACCCTGGTGCGCATTGCCGAGGCTGCCGAGAAGCGGAAGGCAGTGGATGACGCGCACCGGCAGACCGCGCGGGTGAAGCGTGAAATGCGCGAAGACTGGGAAAAGATCATTCCGCAATCGGGTGAAGCGGTCTCGCGCAAGCTGAATATCGCCGAAGGAACGCGGGTCCGTTTGAAGGGCATTCGCGAGCCTGCGCGTGTGCGCCGATTGATGGGGGGAGGGCGCTTCGAAGTGGAAGCGGGCTTCATGAAGATGCAGATTTCGACGGAAGATGTCGAGGAGGTCCTGCCCGAGGTTTCGGGGCCATCTTCATCGAAACTGCCGAAGAACGTCCGCTATCAGCCCGGGCCGGAACTGAGCCCGTCGGTGCAGGAGATCAACGTGATCGGCGAGCACGCCGAGGAGGCGGTCGAGCGAGTCGAGCGATTCCTCGACGCGGCCGTGATGGCGACGGCGGCGCGCGTCCGTATCGTGCATGGACACGGCATGGGGATTCTCAAGCGCGCGATTCAGGAAGTGCTGAAGCAGAATCCGCACGTGGAGAAGTTCTATCCGGCGTCGCAATCGGAAGGCGGAACGGGCGCTACGATCGCGGAATTAAAAGACTAGAATAAGGCCTCGAGGCGCCATGAGATCTCTTGTGGGACTGCCCGAGGGTAAACTGGCTCCGGTGCTCGATATCGCGGTAGATCGCGCTGCTCGATCCTCGAGGCATCCAGTCCGGATTCATTGCCACGGGCGCGTACACGCCGCTCAATGTGGCCATCACCGGCGATCGTTCGATCTGGGTATTCGGGTGGGACAGAAGCGAGGAGGACCCTTATGTTCTGCGGAAGTATTCGCGAGACGGCGCTCTCCTGGGTTCTTACGTGCGCCGGTCGACGTTCCCCGCCGGCCGTAAGCCACGGATCGCCTTCGAACCAACCGAGCTGATGGCGTCCGGAAGCGAAGTGGTTCTGCGTGCGTCCGGCGATCTCATTCGACTGGATGGCGACGGCATGGTCACCGTCGACTGGTTCCAACAGCCGAATTAACGGCGGTGGCCGAAGCTTTTGCCGGGCATGCGCGGCATGCTGCGGGAACCGGAGCCGAAGCGCTGGCCGCTGCTGCTGGACCCGAAGCGCTTGCCCGCCGATGGGTTTTCGCGGGGTTCCGACCCGAACGACCTCGGCGCCGACGCGGCGGGTGAAGAAGATCGGTTCGATGCATAAGCCGAGCCCTTGAATCCGCCCGATTGCACATAGCGGCTGCCCGCGTAGCGCTCCTGGGTAAACGTGCCATGGCTGCCGTACTTCGGCGGGGCGGCCGGCGTTTCCTGACCGTAATATGTGCGGCCAACCCGCTGTGCCTGCCGGTATCCGTTGTATTCGTCGATGACGATCGGCCGATAGCTGTGCCCCCACAGAAGCTCGCGCATGATCAGATATTCGGGCAGGAAGGTCCAGAAGCTATGACCATCCGGCGAGTGAGTCCAGTAACCGTATTGATTCGAGCCCTGCGATGGCGGCGCGATATACGCAAAACCCGCCGGCTGAGCCGTCGTCGACGCTTCGGAATCGAACTGCCCCGCGTCCTTGTGCGCGATCGCCATGCCGAGATCGTTCTCGACAGCCCGATACGACGAGGGCGAAACGTCCACCCAGCGGTCGTCGCTCGAAACCTGGGTCTTCTTCGCCGGGACATCGACAAAGTGCGTACGAACCGTCTTCACCTTCTCGGAGTAGACGGTGTCGAGGCCGCGATGCGCCACGTCCAGATCGACCAGGATCTTGTCCCACGCATCGTAAAGCTGCCCGCATCGTGCGCGCAGTTCATCCGCGCCGCGCGTAAGCTTCGAGGCGTCCGCCGCGAGCGCTTCGTTGGCCTGAATGAGCGTCGCGACTTCCGGGCCGCTGGCTTTGCCCGCGGCCGCATCCTGTCTGGCCGCTTCGGTCGCGGTCCACTGCATTTCGCCGGCATCGACCGATTGTTTGAGCGCCGCGAGGCTGTTGTCGAGAGCGTCTTTCTTTGCCGGCCAGTCCTGCTCCGCTTTCTGCACCGTCTGCGTGACAGCGGCCAGGTCGGCATGGTGAATGTCATCGTACTCACGCTGCATCGTCGTCAGATAATGCGGAATGTTGCGCTGGAAATCGAGCCACCTGGTGGCGTCTTCCTCGACCGCTTCGGAGTCGCGCAGAGCCGATTCCCGTGTACTGCGCTCGTCGCGCAGCAGTTGTTCCGCATGGCTTCTGTCCGAAGAGCGGTGAAGCTTGTCGAGCTGGCGCAGATCCTCCTTCGCCCGATCGAGCGCAACCTGGTCAGCCTGTAGTTTCGCGGGCCATTCGGTTGCGACCGGTGTCCCGTTGAAGAGGTCGGGCGCGTGCGCGAGATCCTCGCGCACCGTTTCCTGCGAGTGCTGCAACTGGTGTTCCGCCTGTATCAGGCGGTCCTTTTCGGATGCGATCTCGTTGCGAAGACCCCGGGGCAGGCCGCCGCAGGAAGCAAGCAGCAGGGCTCCGGCAATTGCGAAATAGCGCTTGCGCGCGTTCATTTCAATTCCCTCGAAAAACGGTGATATCGGTAGGTTCGATCCTGAGCCAGATTGCGGCGGTGAAGGGCTCGCCTTCGAACTTGCGAACGCTCAGGTAGCGTTTGCCGTCCTGTTCGTGAAACTGCCAGCAATAAAAGCCTCGGCCATTCGTGGCGCCTTCGCTGAATACGCCCATCTCGCGGCTGAAGCGCCAGAGCCAGAATTTGCCCTCGAAATCCAAAAAATCGGCCGGGTTCTGGCGGGCGTCGATCTCGCCCAGATCCGCTTCGCTCAGCCCGAGCTCGTCGAGCGTAATCTTGCGGTTATCGAAATTGCCAAGAACCTCGGTCGTGTCCTCATTATGAATTTCAAGGTACACGCGGCGATCGCGCCACGTGCCGCTGAGCACGGTCCAGCGTTTGCTGCCGGCTTCGTACCAGTCGCGCCGATCGACGGTGAAATCGATGTCGCTGAAGTCCTCGGCCGCGCCGGTGACGGAGAGCGTGTCTCCCACGCGCGCGTCGGAAACCTTCAGGTTCGCGAGATCCACCTCAGGAGCGGGATGGGCGGGTTTGCGATCGAAAAACATTGAGTCTAGTGGCCGCCGGCCGCTGGAAGTTCCTTCTGGATTTCGACCTTCGGCAGACGTTCGCGCTTGAGCGCCTCCAGTTCGGCGTCCACGCTGTGGCCTCCCAGTTTCGCGAACTCGGCTTCGAGGTCCGTGTCCTTGCCCGCATTGGCAAGCTGATCGAAGGCCTTGGCCGTGGCTTCTTCCTTCGCCACGGATTTCTCGAAATTCGAGAGCGTGGCGAAAGCGTTGTCCGCCTTGCCGACGCCCGCCAGCGCTTCGGAAACCTTGCGCTGCGCCATGGCCGCGTTCTTCCGAGCCACAAGAGTCGTCGCGGTGCGCTCGCCTTCCTCGATCTTGTGTTTCATCTCGGTGACCTGGTTCTTGAGCGACTCGCTGGCCTGGCGCGCGTTATCGACCGCGGTCTGCAATGACGCGAGTTGCTTGTCGCTCTCGGCCTTCTTCATGAGCGCCTTCCGGGCGAGATCCTCGTTGCCCGCGTCGAGCGCTTGTTTCGCCCGATCTTTCCATTCCTGCGATTGGCGAACATACTTCTGGTACTCGGCGTCGAGCTGATTGTAGTTGCTCATGGCCATGGCCGACGAGCGCACCACGTTGTTCAGCTCCGTCTTCATGTCGGCCACGGTTTGCTGGACAGTGGTCTCGAAGTGGGCGTCCTCGACTGCGCTCATGCCCGCATTCGCCTCGCCGCGGGCAACGCGGCCGGCGCGATTGAAGATATCTGAAAAGAATGACATAGTCTCCTCTTTGGTATTTGAGCCGAAGCGTTTATGCCGAATGCAGGTCGGCGCCGATCAATTCCTTCGCATGCACGACGTCGGCGAGCAGGTAGCTGACGCAGGAGAGGATGTCATCTTCGTCGTCGGGGCCGAGTTCCTGCAGTTTGCAGAAGTTGTTCAGGGTAACGGCTACGTTGCCGTCGCCGGTATCGTAGAGCTGAAAATGGGAAGTCGAGATGCCGTTATCGGACGCCAGCATCTTGCGCATGATCTGCGGCGTGACGCGCACCGCGGGTACGGACATGCAGACCAGCGAGAGAAACAGAATGTCGCCAGCGAGCACGGCCTGCAGCGTGATGCCGCTATCGACCTCCTGAATGCGCAGCACGCTGTCGCCGACTTCGGTGACGGCGTAGCGTTTGGCGGCCAGGAGGGCGTGGATCTGCTGAAGCGTGGAACCGGTTGTCGTCGAGCTGAAAGCGCTTGCCATAATCCTCAATACGTAACGTGGTTGGGAGTTGTTCGGACCGTCTTTTATTGTCGCTCAGGTCGGATTTTGCGATTATTACAGAGCGGCGAGTGAATCCGGCACCGCGGGAGCCCCGAGCGCGCCGCGGTCCTGAACCGTACGCATGATAACCTTGAAGATTCAATGCCCGCTCGCGTGAGCGAAGCCTTCGTATTGCAAACCTGGCCATTCAAGGAAGGGGATCTCATCGTCAGTTTTCTGACACGCGATTCGGGAAAGCTGCGGGGAGTTGCGCGCCGTGCGAGGCGGCCGAAAAGCGGTTTCGGGTCCGGCCTTGAGCGCCTTTCGCATATCAGAATGTCTTACTTTCAGCGCGAGAATCGCGAACTGGTGAACATCGACTCCTGCGAGTTGCTGCACTCGCAGTTCGGATTGCTGAACGACTTCGCCTCCGCCTGCGCGCTCGACTTCGTCGCCGAGGTCTCCGAACAATTGCTGCCGGCAGCCGAACCCAGCGAGAAATATTTCCGTCTGGTTACGGCCGTCCTCAATCATCTGCACGCCGCCGGACCAGCAACTATCTGGAAGTGCGTCACCTACTTCAGCGTGTGGGCGGTCAAGCTCGCCGGATTGCTCCCGGAACTGCACGTCTGCCTCGGCTGCGGCTCCTGGCTGGAAGACCCCGAGCAACCGCCGCAGCGCGCGTTTTTCAGCCGGCATCGCGCCGGTCTCTACTGCCACGATTGCCGCCGCACACTCGATCTGCGAAATACCTGGGAACTCACGGTCGAATCGCGCGCCATAGCCGAGGAAATCCTGCATACGCCGATCGCACGGTTACCCGAGCGCGCCTGGAGCCAGTCGACGGCCGGCGATCTCCGCCGTTTCCTCGCGCAGCAGATGGAATCGCAGATCGAACGCAAACTGATTACCTTCCCCGTGCTCGAAGCCGCCGCATAACGACCATGCCCCAGTCGAACGTACCCACATTCCAGGAGATTGTCTTCCGGCTCAAACAATACTGGGGCGATCGCGGCTGCATCATTCAGGAGCCGTTCGATGTCGAGGTCGGCGCAGGCACATCATGCCCGGAAACCTTCCTGCGCGCGCTGGGTCCGAAGCCTTATCGCACGGCGTACGTGCAGCCCAGCCGCCGGCCCGCCGACGGGCGCTACGGCGACAATCCCAATCGCCTGTACAAGCATATGCAGCTGCAGGTGATTCTGAAGCCCACGCCCGTCGACGTAATCGAACAGTACATGGGCAGTCTGGAAGCGATCGGGATCGATCTGCGCAAGCACGACCTGAAGCTGGAAGAGGACAACTGGGAGAACCCGTCGCTGGGAGCCTGGGGCGTGGGTTGGCAAGTGATGCTTGACGGGCTCGAAATCACCCAGTTCACATACTTTCAGCAGTGCGGCGGCGTCGATCTGGAACTGGTGCCGGCCGAAATTACGTATGGGCTCGAGCGTCTGACCGCGTTCCTGCAGGGCGTCGACAGTGTCTACGACATCGACTGGACGCATGGAGTGAAGTATCGCGACGTGCGCTATACGGATGAGCTGCAGTATTCGGTTTACAATTTCGAACTCGCGGATGTTCCGACGTTGTGGAAGCTGTTTGAGATCCACGAGAAAGAAGCGAGAAGGCTACTGGATGCATTCAAGGACTACCCGGAGAAAAAGCGATTCCCGTTACTGGCGGCCTACGATCACGTGTTGAAGTGCAGCAATCTCTTTAATACGCTCGATGCTCGTGGCGCGATCAGCGTGACGGAACGCGTGGGAGTGATCGGGCGCATCAGAAAGCTGGCGGTGGAAGTGGCGGGAGAATGGCTCGAGCAAGCGGCATGATTCAGGTAAAGCAACTTAGCCGTTTGGCTTTTGATCTGCGTTCATCTGCGTTCATCTGCGGCCACGCGACCTGTTCTGTGCGCGAGGAATTGCCATGAATCTTCTCCTCGAAATCGGCGCGGAGGAGATCCCCGATTCCATGCTGGCGGGAGCGCTCGACTATCTCGGTGAGGCGATATCCGGGCTTTTGAAAGAAAACAAACTGGGCGAGGTCCAGATCCGCACCGATGCCACGCCGCGCAGGCTGGTGGTGCGCGCCGAAGGCGTGATTGCCCGCCAGCCCGACGCCGAAGAACGAATCTGGGGACCCGCCAGAACCGCGCCCGCCCCAGCCATCGCGGGCTTTGCCAAAAAACAGGGTCTCGAACCCGAACAACTCGAAATCCTCAACGACGGCAAAGCGGAGAAGTACAGTTACATCCGCAGGACCGAGGGCCGGGCTGCATCCACCATCGTGGCCGAAGCTCTACCGCAACTTGTCTTGAAAACGCCATTTCCCAAAAGCATGTATTGGACCGGCAAAGGCGGCGTTCGCTTCATTCGTCCGATCCGCTGGATCGTCGCCCTCCTCGACGACCAGATCATTCCCTTCGAAATCGCCGGCGTTTCCTCTGGAAACGAATCGAGCGGCCATCGCAAACTGGGTGCGGCGCGCTTCCAGGTGACATACGAAAACTTCGAGGAGAAGCTCCGCGAAAACTTCGTCATCTTGTCCGCTGATGAACGGCGCAAGCGCATTCGCGCCGTGCCCACGAAGTACAAATGCGACAACGATCTGCTCAACACGCTCGTGAACCTCACCGAATGGCCGACACCGATCACCGGCGCTTTCGACCCTGAATTCCTCGACCTGCCGAAGGAAGTGCTGATGATGGTGATGCGCCACCATCAGAAATACTTCGCCGTTGAAACGCCCGAGGGCAATCTCGCGCCGAAGTTCGTCGCCGTTACGAATACCGATGGCGATCCCGACGGCCTCATCCGGCACGGCAACGAGCGCGTCCTGCGCGCGCGCTTCAACGACGCCCGCTTCTTCTGGGAAACGGATCAGAAACGCAAGCTGTCGGAACGCGTGCAGGATCTGAAGAACGTGACATTCCAGTCGAGGCTCGGCTCTTATTACGAGAAGACCGAGCGCATGGATGAGTTGGTGCTGATCCTGCTGCTGTACGCCGCGAACCCGGGACAGCCCCTGACCGAAGCCGACATCACGGCCGCCAAAGTGCGCTATGCCTTCGGTCCGGACAGTCCCGAATTTTACGCGGTGCGCGCCTCGCGCCTTTCCAAAGCCGATCTCACCACCGAACTCGTCAAGGAATTCACCGAACTGCAGGGCATTATCGGCGGCCTCTATGCTCGCGCGCAGGGAGAGCCCGAAGCAGTTGCGGCGGCGATCTACGAACATTACAAACCCGTCGGCATGGAAGATACGATTCCCGGCACGACGGCCGGGGCACTGCTCTCGATCGCGGACAAACTCGACACGCTCCGCGGCTGCTTCCGCGTCGGGCTGATTCCATCCGGTTCGAAAGACCCGTTCGCCTTGCGCCGCGCGGCACAGGGGATTGTCAAGATTCTCGTCGAAGGCAAACTGCGCTTGCCCATTCAGACGCTCTGCGAAGGCAACATGCAGCTCGAAGAATTTCTCGCGGAGCGCGTCCGCCATTACTTCCGCGAGATTCGCGGGTTCAAATACGACGAGGTGAACGCGGTGCTCGCCTCCGGCTGGGACGACCTTCTCGACGTGGAGGAGCGCCTGAACGCGGTTCGCGACGTGCGGCCCACCGAAGACTTCGAGCCGCTGGCCGCCAGCTTCAAACGTATTCGCAATATTCTGAAGCAGGCTCAGTTCGAAGGTCTGGGCGATAGCCTGCGAGACGGCTTGATCGAGAGCGGTCCCGAAAGAGAGTTGTACGAAGCCTTCGAGGTGACGCGTCTGGCCCTCAAGGTTCTGCCCGATTACCGCAGCCGGCTGGAGAAAGTGGCTTCACTGCGTCCCAAAGTCGATCTGTTCTTCGATAAGGTTCTGGTGAACGCCCCCGATTCAGCCGTCCGGCGGAACCGGCTCACATTACTGCACCAACTGCTGGCCGAATTCTCGACCATCGCGGATTTTTCCGAAATCGTAACGAATTCACTCGACAATAAGGAACTCACTAAATGAGCAGCAAGTACGTATTTTCGTTTGGCGGTGGAACCGCCGACGGTGACGGCACGATGAAAGATACGCTCGGCGGCAAAGGCGCCGGGCTGGCCGAAATGTCCCGCGCTGGTTTGCCCGTGCCTCCGGGCTTCACTATCGCGACCGATGTCTGCAACATCTATTTCAACAACAAGAACCACGTCCCCGCCGAGATCCAGAAGGAGATCGACGCGGCGGTGGCAAAGCTGGAGAAGGCGATGGGCAAGAAGCTGGGCGATGCGACGGATCCCCTGCTGCTCAGCGTCCGCTCGGGCGCCAAATTCTCCATGCCGGGAATGATGAACACCATCCTCAACCTCGGCCTGAATGACAAGACCACCGCGGGACTTGCGGCAAAGAGCGGCAATGAGCGCTTTGCCTACGACTGCTATCGCCGCTTCATTCAGATGTTCAGCGAGGTCGCGCTCGATGTCCCCATGGAGAAGTTCGATCACATTTTCGATGCGCGCAAAGCCAAAGTCAAAGCGAAGCTCGATACCGATCTCAACGCCGAAGACCTGAAGGCCATCATCGCCGACTACAAAAAGGTGGTGCAAAAGGAAACCGGCAAACCGTTTCCGGAAGATCCGCACGAGCAGCTTTCCATGTCGCGCGACGCCGTGTTCCGCAGCTGGTGGACGCCGAAAGCCATCTACTACCGCAAGATGGAAAAGATCCCGGACGATATCGGCACCGCCGCGAATGTGCAGACGATGGTGTTTGGCAACATGGGCGACACTTCCGGCACCGGCGTGGGCTTCACCCGCGACCCCGGCTCAGAAAAATGTA
>CAWBIS010000254.1:0-15481 GCA_963788485.1 Terriglobia bacterium | reverse complement strand
ACTGTTGTGGGCGCCTGGTTCGGTTAGGTATTGCTGGTCGTCCACGCCGGATCGTGAATCTCCTCCGGCCAATCCCGAAAACCCTGCGCCAGCCCGATGCGCGCCGGACATTCGAGAACGCGCTCGGCCACGTCGCAGATTCCCGGCAGGAGAGCCCCGCCGCCGGAGATCACGACACCGCTGGCGATCGCCCGCTGCATACCCACTCGCGCGAGTTCCGCTTGCACCATCTCGAACAACTCGACCGCCCGCGACTCGAGAATCTGGTTGACGAATTTGCGTGGCGCTTCGCGCCCTCGATCGTCCATCGCGGGGAGCTCCACGGTGCTGTTTTCGGCCGTGCCCTCGGAGATGGCGCCGCCGAACTCGTGCTTGACGATCGCCGCGGATTCGAGCGGAATGCGCAACGCGTGAGCCATGTCGCGCGAGAAATGGTCGCCGCAGATGCGCAGCGAATTCGCCAGCTGGGCCGACTCGCCGTAGTAGCAGACGAGCTCGGTCGAATGCGCGCCAATATCGATGTACGCCACGCCTTCGCGGCGTTCCTCGGGCAGCACCGCGGCGTAGCAGCCGGCGATGGCTTCATAGATCGTTTCGTCCACCGACATGTGGGCGTTGTTGATCGCGCCCAGCATGTTGCTGTGCTCGAGCGCGGAAACCATCACCAGGTGCGCGTTCGCCTCGATCACCGAAGCCAGCATCTTCCGCGGATCGTGGAATCCCGGATGATCGTCGATCACGAAGTCCTGGGGCAGCATCTGCAACACCATCCGGTCTTCGGTCAACTGCACGTTCAGCGCGCGATCCATGGCGCGGTTGATGTCGCGCTGCTCGATCTCGCGCGGCCGGCCCAGATCCATCCGGCCGCGGCTGTTGGCGCCGCGCGCCGTCAATCCGCCGAAGCCCGCGACCACCGTTTCGATCGTCGTCTGCGCCATCGCTTCGGCTTCCTCGGCCGCGGCCAGCACGCACTCGGAAACGGCTTTCTGATCCGAAATGCGGCTCTTCGTCCAACCCTGCGACGGCACCGAGCCGTAGCCGAGAAAACGCAGCCGGTCGTCTTCCAGCAGCGCAATGACACAGCGCGTGTAATGGCTGCCCAGATCGAGTCCCGTCGCAAAAATGGATTTCGTGCTCATTATCTTGCCAATATCCTGTCGTCCATCCGTAAATCGAAGACCGTCGCCCGTTCCGAATGCCTGCGGATCTCTTCGTAGTAATTAATAAAATGCACGTACCGCGAACGGTAGTGCTGATCGCCCACCCAAAGTTCGACCGCATGCCCATCGACCTCGACGATGAGCTGCATATTCGTCATGTCGGCGGCGTTGATCTCGGAAATGTCCTTCGCCTGCGGCCCCAGATCGTCCAGCAGGTGCTGCATGGCTTTGACACGCACGCTGCGATCTGCCTCGCTTTGTTCTTCCGAGATTCCGCTGAGCACGGGCAGCCGGAAGCGCACGCGCGATGGAATCGAGAGCAGAACGCCGTCCGCGTCGATAAGCGAAAGCCTGTAGCGGCTGCCCGAGCCGATCGGCAACTTGGCGAACGCCGCAGGAGTGCGCTCCGTCACGTAAACGTCGATCCTGCCGGGCCACACACGCGTGAGCGACGCGGAATTGACCCAATCGATCGCGAGCAGGCGCCTGCGCCGCTCAGCCAAAGGAACTTGAAAGATGCTCGCGCCGAAATCCGGCGCGAACACGGACCGGATGCGCGTGCGGTCGGTATAAACGGCCCCGTGAATGGCAAGATTGGCGCACGAGGTGGAGCCCGCGGGGCACACCAGCTCAAATCGGGAATCGTGCAGGAGGAAACCGTCCACCCTTTTCGCGCCCCACGCGGCGCCTGCGACTACGAATAACCACACAAGTACGCGCGCGCCGGCGCGCCACGTGAATTTCGGTTTGGGCGGAGCGGGCGGTCTAGGCATTGAAATCCCGAGTCGGGTTAACCATTGAGCTTCTCCAGAATCTTGTCTCCCAGTTGCGAGACGCTGCCCGCGCCCAGGGTGAGAATCATGTCTCCCGGCTCCGTGCCCTGCACAATCCTTTCGACCCCGGCTGCATTCGAGCCCGCGTACTCCGCTCCCCGATGGCCGAACTGACGCATTCGCTCGACCAGCGCTTCGGCGGTCACACCTTCGATCGGCTTCTCCGATGCGGCGTAGATATCCAGCACCAGCACCCGGTCCGCCTGATGGAACGCGCGCGCAAAGTCGTCCAGCAAATGAAATGTGCGCGAATACCGGTGCGGCTGAAAGAGAACGTGCAGGCGCCCATGGCAACACGATTTCGCCGCCGCCAGAGTCGCGCGAATTTCCGTCGGGTGATGGCCGTAATCGTCGACCACAGTCACGCCGTTCACCGTTCCGCGAAGCTCGAATCGGCGGCCCACGCCGGTGAACTTGCGCAATCCCTCGCGCACCACGTCCGGCTCGACGTGCAGTTCCAGGGCGACGGCAATCGCCGCCGTCGCATTCAAAACGTTGTGTTCGCCGGGGATGTTCAAGTGGAATTCGCCGAGGTCGGAGGTACGCGAACGCAGCCGGAAACGGCTGTGGAAGTCGCCGCATTCCTGAATACCCGGCTGATAGTCTGCCTGGGAGGTCTGGCCGTAGGTGATGGTACGCCGCTTGATGTCCGGCAGAATGCTCTGCACATTCTCGTCGTCCAGACAAAGAATGGCCGCGCCGTAAAACGGCACCTTGTTGACAAACTCCGTAAACGCCTCGCGCACCCTCTCGAGGCTCACATAATGATCCAGATGCTCTCGATCGATGTTGGTCACTATGGCGAAAATCGGCGAAAGTTTGAGAAACGACCCGTCGCTTTCGTCGGCTTCAACGACGAGGAAGTCGCTCTTGCCCACGCGCGCATTGGATCCGCCCATGGCCGCCACTTTGCCGCCCACCACCACCGTCGGGTCCACGCCCGCGTGGCTCAAAATGGTCGCGACCATCGATGTGGTGGTGGTTTTGCCGTGACTGCCCGCGACCGCGATGCCGTACTTCAGCCGCATCAGCTCCGCCAGCAGTTCGCCACGGGGGATCACGGGAATCTGCAGGCGGCGCGCTTCCTGCACTTCGGGATTCGATTCCTCCACCGCCGAACTCACTACCAATGCCTTCGCGCCGGCCACGTTTTCCGCCTTGTGTCCCTCGTAGATGGTTGCGCCGAGCGATGCCAGACGATCGGTTGTGGGAGAAAGCTTCAGGTCCGAGCCGGAGATTGTGTAACCCAGATTCAACAGCACTTCGGCAATACCGCTCATGCCGATGCCACCGATTCCCGCAAAGTGGAAGTGCTGCCGTGAAAAAAACATTCTAATCTCTTATTGTTTCGGCTGCAACCGGGTCTGTCAACGCCGATTGCACCAATATCTGCGCGGCGCGCCGCGCCGCGCCGGGCCTCGCCAGTTTTCGTGCGCTCTCGCCCATTCGATCGAGCTGCGCCCGGTCCTGGGACAACTCCCGCACGGAGTCGAAGAACCGCTGGGCGGTCCAATCCCGATCGAGCGACAGGCGCGCCGCTCCCGCGCGTTCGAACGCTTCGGCATTTTTCAACTGATGCTGATCGGCGGCGAACGGAAAGGGAATCAGAATCGAAGGCTTCCCCGCTGCGGCCAGTTCCGAAACGGCTCCCGCGCCCGACCGGCAGACAATGAGATCGGCCTGCCCGAATGCGCCCGCCATGTCCGGAATAAATGGCGCTATTTCCCCGGTGAGCCCGGATTCGCGAAACCCGGCTGCCATCGATTCATACATCGCCGTGCCGGCCTGATGGATGAAGCGCACGGGGAGACCCGCCTGGCGAAATAACGGCCAGCTCTGCCGCGCGGCTTCGTTCAGGGTGCGCGATCCCTGGCTGCCGCCCGTTATCAGCACCGTGAACTCGCCGCCGGTCTTGCGGGGCACCGAAAAGAATTCCTCGCGCACCGGCAGTCCGGTGACTTCGGTGCGGCCCTTGGGAAAAAAACGCGCCGTTTCTTCGAAATTGATCAGCGCCCCCTTTACCCATCGAGCGATATGCCTGTTGGTAAAACCGGGCGCGGCATTAGGCTCCATCACCACGACGGGCACGCCGCGCAGCAGCGCCGCGAGCACCGGAGGACCCGCCACATACCCGCCCATGCTGAAAACCGCGGCCGGCTTCCATTCCGCAAAGCGCGTGATCTGCCCGATCGTTTCCGCGATCAGCTGCCAGAGACTGACGATGCGCGTCACCAGGCCCAGATTCTTGATCCCGCCCACACGAATCTTTTCCAGCCGGAACCCGGCCGCGGGAACAAGCCGGTTCTCGACGCCGCGCTCGGTTCCGACAAACAGCACGCGATAGCCCATGCGCAGGATTTCGCGGGCCACCGCGATAGCGGGAATCACATGACCGCCCGTTCCTCCGCCGGCCATAACGAACAGAGGCGGTTCGTTCACCCCGCGTGCTCCGAAATGTTCAACAGAATCCCCAGAGAGGCGAGCGTCACCAGCAGCGAACTCCCGCCAAAGCTGATCATCGGCAGCGGGATGCCTTTGGTCGGCATCATGCCCAGTACGACGCTCATGTTGAAGAAGGCCTGGAACACCATCATGGTGGTCACACCCAGGGCAAGATACCGCCCGAATTCATCCGGGATCAGCACCGTCGCGCGAATGCCGCGCCAAAGGATAATGATGAAGCCGATGAGCAGCGCAACCGAACCGAAAAGTCCGAATTCTTCGCCGACGACTGCGTAAATGGTATCCGTGTGGGCTTCCGGCAGGTAGAAAAGCTTCTGTCGTCCCTGCATTAACCCGACCCCCATGGGGCCGCCCGATCCCACCGCGATCTTCGCCTGCTCGGCCTGGTAGTTGGTGTCTTTCGCCGTGATCGATTTTTTCATCTGCGCGCGGATCCAGCCGTGTTTGTCGACCTTGTCGACCACCTTCATCTGCGGATCGACGTAGCGAATCACGCGCACCAGCCGGTACGGTTTGGCCGCGATGAACACCGCGCCTCCCACCAGCGCGATAACGCAGGTGATCAGGATGTAACGGCGCTCGAGCCCGGCGACGATGAACACCGCGGCAGCGGTAGCGCCCAGTACGATGGCTGTCCCCAGATCGGCGAGCGCCACCGCGATGGTCACAAACCCCAGCGCCAGAAACGCCGGCAGAAGCGTGTAGCGGCTGTTGATGGCGCGGGACCTGAGCGCAATGAAATAAGCCAGGAACAGCGCCAGCGCCGGCTTGGCGAACTCCGACGGCTGCAGTCCGCCGAACGGCCCGAAGCGAATCCAGCGATGCTGTTTTGGATCGGCGAAGTACACCATCGCCAGCAGAATCACCACCAGCCCCATCGACGTGAACGCAACCGCCGGCGTCTGCAGCTTGCGATAGTTGAGGCGCTTCATGAACATCATCAGCGGAATCGCGATGCCGATCCAGATGAGCTGCCGCAGCGCGAAATAGTAGCTCGATCCCATGCGGATGTCGGCAACCACCGACGAAGCGCTGTAGATCATGAGCGCGCCGAAGAGCACCATCAGAACGACCGTGCTGAAGAGAATCCAATCTGTCTTAAGCTTTTGCGCCATGTTCCCGTAAACCGTTCACCAGATCTTTGAATACCCGCCCGCGATGCTCGTAGCTCTGAAACTGATCGAAACTCGCGCAGGCCGGCGCGAGCAAAACGGTATCGCCCGGTTGCGCGCGTCTCCAGGCCTCGGCCACTGCGCATTCGAGCGTTTCCGCGCGTATCAGCGGCGTTGCGCCTTCGATTTGCGATGCGATCTTCTCCGCCGCCGCGCCGATCAGCAACGCGGCGTGCGCCTTCTCGTGCAGCCGATCGCGCAGGGCCTTGTAATCGCTACCCTTGTCTTTGCCGCCGAGGATGACCCAGAGTCCGCCGCGGAACGAATCGAGCGCTTTGGTTGTCGCATCCACGCTGGTGGCCTTCGAATCGTTATAGAAGCGCACGCCGTTCAGCTCGGCGACAAACTCGAGGCGGTGCTCCACGGCTTTGAACGATTTCACAGCCGCCACGATCTCGCCCTTCGTGACACCGGCGATTTGCGCCGCCGCGGCCGCCGCCATGACGTTTTCCGCGTTGTGCATTCCCGGAATCGGGACATCCGCGAGCGGCATCAGTTGTGCAATGTCGCGGCTGCTGAACCAAACCGCCGTGGCCGGGGTGATCGACGCGAAAGAACGGCAAACCTCGTCGTCCGCGTTGAGCACGGCGTAGTCGCCGGGCTGCTGTGTGCGGAACAGATTTCCTTTTGCGGCGGCATAGTTTTCAAAGGTGTGATGCCGGTCGAGATGGTTCTGCGTAACGTTCAGGCAAACACCCACATGAGCGCGGAACGTCCGGATCGTTTCCAGCTGGAAGCTGGAGAGTTCGAGAACGTTCCATTGCCCGGCGCGAGACGTTTCCGTCATGGCGATCACGGGCGTGCCGATGTTGCCCCCCACCTGGACCGGCGTGCCTGCGCCCTGCAGAATATGGCCCACGAGGGAGGTGGTGGTGGTCTTTCCATTGGTTCCCGTAATTCCGATTACGGGGCCGAGGAGATGCGGAGCGGCCAGTTCCACCTCGCCGATGACGCTCACGCCCCGCTCCCGCGCCCGCTCGATGCCGGGCAGGTCGAGCGGCACTCCCGGCGATGGCACGATCAGATCCCAGGGCTCGTCGAATAACTCGTCGGATTGAAGCACGAAACCCTCGACATCGTGCGGCCGCAGATCGGTCGCGGTTACCTTGGCCCCGCGAGTATGCAGGAACTCAAAGGCCGCGCGACCCGACTTTTCCATCCCCACCACCAGTGCTCTGATCCCCTCGATTTTCATCTCAATTTCAACGTCGTCAGCGCAAACAAAGCCATCACCAGCCCGGCAATCCAGAACCGCGCAATGATCTTCGATTCCTGCCAGCCGAGCGCCTCGAAATGATGATGTATCGGCGCCATCTTGAAAATTCGTTTCTTCCGCAGCTTGTAACTCCCCACCTGCAGGATCACGCTCATTCCTTCGACCACAAACATGCCGGCGATGAAGATCAGCAGGACTTCCTGCTTGATCAACACGGCGACCACGCCGATCGCCCCGCCCAGCGAAAGCGATCCCACATCGCCCATGAAAATATCCGCCGGGTGCGCATTCCACCAGAGAAAGCCCAGACTCGCGCCCACCATCGAGCCGCAGAAAATCGTCAACTCGGCCGTGCGCGGATTGCTCGCCAGTTGCAGATAATTCGCAAACTCCCGGTTCCCGCTGGTATACGCAAGGATGGTCAATGCGCCGGCGCAGATCACCATCAAGCCGATGGCCAGGCCATCCAGGCCGTCGGTCAGATTCACCGCGTTGCTCGAACCCACCACCACCAGCACCAGAAAAAGATAGAACGGCGCGAAGCCCAGCACGTAAGTGAACGGATTTCCCATCAGCGTATGAATCAGCAGATCGGGGTGAATCTGCTTGAAGAAGGGCACGTTCAGAGTGGTTGTAAACGCGCCGTAATACTGCATCAGCGCCAGGATTCCGGTGATCACGGCCGCCACGAGCATCTGCATCGCGAACTTCCGCTTCGCCGTCAACCCCAGATTGCGCCGGTTCATCACCTTCGCATAATCGTCGATGAAGCCGATGCACCCGAACGCCAGCAGCGCGAACAGAGCAAGCCAGATGTAGAGGTGGCGCAGGTCGGCCCAAAGCAGCGTAGACACTACGATGCTGATGATGATCAGCACTCCGCCCATGGTCGGTGTCCCGGCTTTTTTCTGGTGCGACTTCGGCCCTTCTTCGCGAATATGCTGGCCGATCTGAAATTCGCGCAGTTTGCGAATCAGCCACGGACCCAGCAGCACGCAGAGAAACAACGACGTCAGGCTGGCAAACAGCGTCCGCGACGTGACAAAACGAAACACCCGGAACGGGCTGACCGCCGGATACAGTCGTTCATAGAGCAGCCAATAGAGCATGAACTAAGCTTTCACTTCCCCGAATGCGCGCTCGAGTGCCTTTTCTACCTGCACGCCGCGCGATCCTTTGAACAAAACCGCATCGCCCGGATGGAGGTAGCCCCGCAGGAATTCGCCGGCATCTTCGGCGGAATCGAAAAAGATCGCGGCGCTGTCCGACATTCCCGCTTCTATGGCCCCATCGACCATGGAGCGGGCAGCGCCGCGTATGCCAAGCACGGCATCAATCCCCTGTTGCGCGGCCAGTTGTCCGATGCCGCGGTGCAGGGGCCCGGCCTCGCGGCCAAGTTCGAGCATTTCGCCCAGCACGGCGATCCGCCGCCGCGCAGGCGTGTCCCGAAGCACTTCCAGCATGGAGCGCATGGCTTCGGGGTTGGCGTTATAGCTGTCGTTGATAATTGTGGCGCCGTTGCGTTCGGAGCGCTCGCCGCGCATTCTCCCTACGGCAAGGTTCCGGACGGCAGCTTTAAGATCTCCCGGTGCGATTCCCATCGCGTAAGCTGTCGCAATTGCGGCGACAACATTGCTGACCCCGTGGCGTCCGGCCAGCGGCGATTCGAAATCCACCCCGAGACATTTGAAATATGCGCCATCCGGACACAGCCGCAGATTCTCAGCGCGCACCTCGGCGTCTTCCGCAAACCCGAACAGGATCGTGCGCCCGGAATGAACGTATTCAAATGCCCGCACCCGCGGATCGTCCGCGTTCAGCACGGCGATGCCGCCCGGCGGAAGTCCTTCGATCAGTTCGCGCTTGGCCCGCGCCACCCCTTCAATACCGTCGTCGAAATATTCCGCGTGTGCCCAACCAACGTTGGTGACCACCCCGATCTGCGGCCTGGCGATCTGCGCCAAAGCACGAATTTCGCCCGCGTGATTCATTCCCATTTCGATTACCGCTGCGCGGCAATCGTCCGGCAAGCGCAGGATGGAAAGCGGCACGCCGACGTGGTTGTTGTAATTGCCGACGGTGCGGCCCGTACGAAACTCAACGCTCAGCAGGCTGGCAATAGCGTCTTTGGTCGTGGTCTTTCCAGCGCTGCCGGTGATCCCGACCACGATTCCGCCCCAGCGTTCGCGGGTCTTTCGCGCCAGGTCCTGCAGCGCGGTGAGGCTGTCGGGCACCACCAGTTGTAGGATCCTGGCATCGACCTGCCGCTCCACCACGGCCATGGCCGCACCCTTTTCCGCCGCGCCGGCAACGTGATCGTGGCCGTCGTGATTCGGCCCCCGCAACGCGAAAAAGCAGTCCCCCGGATTCACCGTTCGGCTATCGATACTCCAGCCCGCGACCGTCCCCCCGTCGCCGGCAGGCATCCCCGACCCGATGGCCTCCGCGATTGCCCTCACCGTGAGGGTCATTGACCCGCTCCCCCGCCCCGGTGGTTTCCGAAACCGAAACTCCGCAGGGCTTCGCGCGCCACTTCGCGGTCGTCGAAATGAATCGTGCGGTCGCGGAAGATCTGGTACGTTTCGTGGCCTTTTCCCGCAAGGATGACGATATCGCCCGCATGGGCTTCCTCGATCGCCTTGCGAATCGCCGCCGCGCGATCCGGTTCGACAATGGTGCGAACATTCGTGCGCCGCAATCCGACCAGCGCGTCGTTCATGATCTGCAGCGGCTCTTCGGATCGCGGATTATCGCTGGTGAGGATGACCAGGTCGCTCAGTTCCCCCGCCACCTGCCCCATCAACGGCCGTTTGCCCCGGTCGCGGTCGCCGCCGCACCCGAAAAGTGTGATCACGCGCTTCGCGTTGAGGCCGCGCGCCACCGAGATCGCGTTGCGCAGGGCGTCTTCGGTGTGGGAATAATCCACCACAACCGCGAACGGCTGCCCTTCGTCCACGCGCTCGAAGCGCCCGGGCACGCCCTTCGAAGCCTCGATGCCGCGCACGATGGTTTCCGGCGCGATCTGGAAAGTCATCCCCGCGCAGCATGCGGCGAGGATGTTATACACGTTGACCTTCCCGATCAGGGGCGAATCGATCGCGAACCGCGTTTTCTCGAACGTGATATCGAAACGCAATCCGTCGAGACCGGTGTGAATATGCCGGGCTCGCACCATGGCGTCCCCGCCCAGCCCGTAGGTAAGCAGTTCCGAGTTGTTCCGGAGTGCGGTCAGTCGGCGTCCCCATTCGTCGTCCCGATTGATGACGGAATAGCGCGGCGGCGGTCCGCCCGATCCGGTGAACAGCAACTGCTTGGCTGCGAAATACTCCTCCATCGTGTGGTGGAAGTCGAGATGGTCCTGCGTCAGATTGGTAAAAACCGCGGTATGGAAGTGCAGTCCGTAGATGCGCCCGAGCGCCAGCGCATGAGAGGAAACTTCCATTGTCGCCGCCTTGTGAGAGCCGAGCGCGTCCAGTTCCGCCAGCATCCGGTGCAGCTCGAGCGATTCCGGCGTGGTGTTCGGCGCCGGAAGAATCTTCGCGCCCAGATGATACTCGATGGTTCCGGCGAGCATCGTGGTCCTGCCTGCCGCTCGCAGAATCGAATCGACCAGATAGCTCGTCGTAGTCTTGCCATTGGTGCCGGTGATGCCGACCAGAGGAATTTTCTCGTCGAGCCTGCCGTAGAACGCTTTCGCGGCCAGAGCCAGGGCACGCCGCCCGTGCTCAACCTGGATCCAGGGCGCGGCAATCCCGGAGATTTCCGATGCCTGCGGCAGTTCGCTGACGATGGCGATGGCGCCTTTCGCAACGGCCTCCCTCGCGAACTCGCGTCCATCCACGCGGGCTCCCGGAAAGGCGAAAAACAGGTGCCCAGCCTCCACCCGGCGGGAATCGTAATCGAGCCCGAGCACTTCAGTTTGAGCGAGCGAGGGCGGCAACTCCGTTCGCAACGGAACCTCCGCCAACACCTCGCGCATTGTCATAAAACGATCCCGTCAGCGGGTAAAAACGATCCTGATTTGCTCGCCCTGACGCAAAGGACTCCCCGGCAGCGGCACCTGCGCCCGCGCGACCCCGCTACCTTCTATCATGACGTTGATTCCGCTGGCGGCGGATTCCTCCACCACTGAGCGCATCGATTTGCCGCGGAAATCGGGCACCGTCGGGCCCGCCGGCGGTTTCGGCGCCGGAGCCGCCAGAGCGGCCACAAGCTCCAGCGGGCTCCCGCCATTCGGCTTCGCCGCGGGAATTTCATCCGGGTCGGGCGCCGGCTTCATCTGCTGCGCGAGAAGCTGCTTCACTTCCGGATCCTCTTCCTCCATGATGCTCTCGCCGCCCAGATCCGCGATGGAAACATCGTCCGCAAATTCACCCGGCTTTTCCTTCGCCGGCTTCTTTTCCGCCTCCAGCGATTCCGGAATATCCTTCGGCACATCCAGCATTCGCAGCGCTTCGGTCATGATTTTCGTCCAGACCGGCGCGGCAGCGTCGGCGCCCTGACCGTTTTCGCCCGAGGTATCATGCACGGTCACCAGAACCACCAGCGCCGGATTCGTAACGGGTGCGAACCCGAGAAAAGACGCATTGTAGTTATGCGTGTAATGGTGTAAGGCGAAATCGAAGATCTGCGCCGTGCCCGTTTTGCCGGCCGACGTGTAACCATCGAGCCGCGCATGCACGCGCCCGGTGCCGCGCAGCACCACTCCCTCCATCATCGATTTCATCGTCACGGCCGTCTCCGGCTTCAACACGCGCACAGGCGGCTCGATCGGCTCGGTCTTGTCGCCCCGCTTCAAAATCAGTCTTGGCTTCACCAGCATGCCGCCATTGGCGATCACCGCGCCCAGCCGCGCCAGCTGGACTGAGGTCACGCTCACTTCCTGCCCCATGGAAATGGACGCCAGAGAAGTCGTGCCCCACCGGGTCAGCGGCCGCAGTTTGCCTGCCGATTCGGCCGGTATGGGCAGTCCAACCCTTTGGCCGAAGCCGAGCCGCCGCGCGTATTCGTACATATTCTCCCTGCCCACATGGCTGCCGATCATGATCGCGCCGATGTTGCTCGATTTTTCCAGCACCTGCGCCATGGTGATGGTGCCGTATCCGCCGTGCGATTCGTGAATCACGCGGCCAGGCAGCACGAGGGTTCCATTGCCGGTCGGAATCAACGTGTCGGGCCGCAGGTTGGTGGTTTCGAGCGCCGCGCTCAGGGTGACGACTTTAAATACCGACCCGGGTTCGAACGGAACCGAGGTTCCCAGATTGAGGCGCGAAAGCGGGTCGTCCCCGGCCTTCGGCGGCTTGTTCGGATCGTAAGTGGGGTAATTCGCCAGCGCCAGGATCTCGCCGGTATACGGGTTCATCACGATCGCCGTACCGCTGCGCGCGTGCTTCAATTCCACTCCGGCTTTCAATTCCCGCTCGGCGACATACTGCATGCGCTCGTCGATGGTGAGAGTCAGAGTGGCTCCGGCCCGCGCTTCCGTATCCATATGCGAATCGATGCCGCGGCGCTTGACGTCCATCACCAGCCGTTCGGAACCGTCGCGGCCTTTGAGTACGGAATCCAGCGCGCGCTCAATTCCCGCTGCGCCTTCCTCGTCCTTGTACACCGCCCCCAGCACATGAGAAGCGGTCTCGGCGGCAGGGTAGTGACGCTGGCTTTCCGTGTGAAAAGTGATCCAGTCGAGGTGCATCTCCTTGAGCCGGTCGGTCTCGAACGGATCGATTCGCCGCTTGACCCACATGAACCCTTTGTGGTTCTGCCGCGCCCACTCCAGCCTGCTGTAGAGCACGCTCTGATCGAGGTTGAGGGTATTGCCGAGAACCTCTGTCGCCAGATGCAGATCCGCAATCTGCTGCGGATTCACCGAAACCGACGCCACCGGGACACTGATCGCCAGGGGTTGCCCGTTACGGTCGAGGATCGTTCCCCGCGGCGCCGGGATATCGACTCGATGCTCCTGCTGGGAACGCGCGATCGCCGCGTACTTTGCGTGCTGCACCACCTGCAGCGAAACCAGCTTGACGAAAATTGCCAGCGACCACAGGAGCAGGATCGCCGCCAGCAGTGTCAGCCTGTTGACCGCGGGCGCCGTTCGCCTGCCGGACGGACCCTGCCAGCGAGATCGCACCCGCTCCCATAGTTCCACGGAAGTACGCTCCTTACCGAGCGCTCGATTGCGGCGGCGCGGGGGCCTGGACGCGAGCCAGACTGGCGTCGACGGAACTTCCGGCGTCAAGATGGATCACCTGGTCCGTAGCCGGGCTCGTCAGGCTGCGCGCCCGCGCCAGATTGTTCAGGCGTTCGGGGCTGAGCAGGCCCGCTTCCTTGACTTCGAGGGCCCGCTTCTGATCGATCAGCGTTTGCCGCTCGGTCTTCAGCGCCTCCAGCTTGTAGCCGGCCAGAATGGACCCGACATGCGGCGCGATCACGCTGGCGCCCAGCATCAGCAGCACGCCCACGGCCGCCACCGCCGACCAGCACTCGCCGCGCGCCTCGGGATCCGCCTGCCGCACCACGCGCGAATTGTCGATCCGCTTCGAATAGAAGTAAATGGCGTCGTTGGGTAATGCGCGCAGGCGAAACGGGTCCGCCTCCACGCGAATAGTTTCGCGCCGTTCCTGTTTCGCGGTAGTAGCCCGGAAAAATGTTGCGAGCGTGGCCATGCGATTTCGTCTTCCTCTTTACTGTCCTGCGTTTCCCCGGTCGTTAACGATTTCCACCGCGCGCAGTTTCGCGCTGCGCGACGGCGGGTTCATCCGGACTTCCTGCTCGCTGGGCGTCACCGGCTTCTTCGTGAGAATCACGCCCCGGCCGGTAACTTTCAGCTCCCGGAAACTCTCTTTGACCTTGCGGTCCTCGAGCGACATGAAGGAGATGACGACGATCCGCCCACCCGGCTTCATCATCCCGGGCGCGGCTTTGAGCAACGCGTCCAGTTCCTCCTGCTCGCGATTGACCACCATTCTCAATGCCATGAAAGTTCGAGTCGCGGGATGCAGAGGTCCCGTCCGAGGTGCGGCCCGTTCCACTACACCCGCCAGGTGCAGTGTGCTCCGAATGGGCCGCGCTCGAACGATTGCTCCGGCTATCTTCCGCGCTCTCCTTTCTTCGCCAAGCTGGTGGAGCCAGTCGGCGATTGCCTTTTCGGCACAGTGGTTCAGCAGATCCGCCGCTGTCTCGCCACGGCTTTGGTCCATGCGCATGTCGAGATCGGCTTCCGCCTGAAATGAAAACCCGCGTTCCGGATTCGTAAGCTGATACCGGCTCACGCCCAGATCCGCAATCAACCCGTCCAGGTTCGTTTCTTCGAGTTCCGAGAACATCGCCTGCCGGAACTCGATCCGATCCGCAAATTCCCCCGCGTTCCGCCGCGCCATTTCGAGCGATTGCGCGTCCCGATCGCAGGAGATCAATCGCCCGCCCTCGGTCAGCAGCGCCGCGATCGCCTTTGTATGTCCCCCGAGCCCGGCGGTGCAATCGAGATAGCGGCCGTCCGGCTTCACCGCCAGATATTCGAGCACTTCGCCCAGCATTACGGGAAAGTGTTTGTCTGACAATGGAGGCGGCATTCATCATCACCGCAGCCCCGCCTGTTTCATCGCCTTCAGACTGGCGGCAGACGTTTCCGCCGACCGCTGTCTCATTTCCTGATACTGCGCGTCCGTCAGAATCTCCACGTGACCCTTGACCGCGATCAGGTGCAGCTCGGTCTCTTCCAGCCCCAGTTCCCGCCGCAGCTGCGGATGGACCGTGATGCGGTTCTGGCCGTCCATTTCCACGTCTCCGCCGAGATCCTGCGCATTGAAGAGGATCATCTCGGCAGCATCGGTGTCTGCATGGTACGAGTCGAAGAATTTCTCGTTTACACGCCACTCCGCGATCGGATACAGTGAGGCAGTATGGCGGTCGAGGCTCGTCAGAAACAACTTACGCTCCGGCAAACTGTTGAAATACTGTGCAAAAGCAGTGGGCAACTTGAGCCTGGCCTTGTCGTCCAGACGGCCGTTGAAGCGGCCGCGCGGCATCTCCACGGGCGGAACATCCGGCGCTGTTTCGTTGACTTCCACTTTCTATCCACTTTTGGCCACTGACACTACAGATTGTGGCACGAGTCTAATCGCGTTGCAATAGCAATTTTGGAAGAAGTGTTTGGAATTCTTCTAGTTACGCAGGTACTACGAAATGCGTAGAAGGGCCGCCAACCCACTATTAGTGGGAAATATGGCGAATGAATAGCGAAGGAATACTTGTCGGAATCCCGGGATTCTAACGCAGAACCGCTTTCGCGTTAGCGCTCAAGAGCTGAAATTGCTTGTCTTCGCCGAAACAACGGCCGCGCGCGCGGACCGGGTCAGAACGACAAATGCAGCGCCAGTTGCAGGAAGCGCGAACTGCCGATCGTGTGCTGAATATAGCCCAGGCTGCCTTCCGGAGTCGCCAGTGGCGGCCCTTCGAAATCCGCGAAGTAGGTGACGTCGTTGTTCGGCGCGTCGAAATCCGGATGGTTGAAAATATTGAACGCCATCGCATTGAACCGCAGCCGGTATTTATCGTGGATCAGGAATTCTTTTGCCAACCCCATATCGAAACGGACCTGGAACGGCCCGCGGAAGATGTTGCGCCCCGTTCCTG
>CAWBIS010000253.1:0-9520 GCA_963788485.1 Terriglobia bacterium | reverse complement strand
CGCCGTGTTGTCGATACCGCGCAGGTTAACAACCCGCCCCGCCTGCTCAGTGGGCCAGGTGCAGCCAGCGTTTGATGTCGGGCTTGAATTCGTGGAATACGTTGATGCCCGCGTCGACGAGGATGGTGTCGGACCCGGCATAGAATATGGCCGACCCGGTATGGTAGCGGTCGGGCCACCACATGCGCGACACGGCCGCCGCTCCATAGTCGCCCAGAAATTCGCTGTAGGCGGGCATCATTCCACCGGAATCGTTATGCCGCCAGATAGTGTGGAGAAAGGCGTCCCCGATGCGGCCCTGGATGCTCGTTCGGGTGGATGGAAAATAGCGCGTGTCTTCGTGATCGATGGCCTGCACCGGGAACATGATGCTGCGCTGGGTTATGTAGTAGCCGATGTGCGAAGCATAACGGTCCGCGAAAGGACCCCAGCCCTCGCCCCACTCGCCGGGCCGGTCGCGCAACTGATCGAAAGAGGCGCCAACGCCCGCGAACACGATATTTTCGACATCGAACAAGTGCCGCCAGTCGTACTGAAGTTTCTCCTTGACCGTGAGTCCCTTCCAGGCCGGTGAACGGGGTCCAATGCTTCCGGGGCTTGCGGTTACAGGCGCGGGGGTCTCAGGCGGCGCATCGGCCGGTTGAGATTGCTGCGCTGCGGCAAGACCGGACAGGGTCACGACGAGAAGAATTGCGCGAGGAATCATCACTGGATTGACTGTCCCTTCGGGACCGTACGTTTCGAAACCGGCAAACTTTCATCGAAGATATGATAGAGCGGAATAAAGGGAGCCATGCGCGATCTGTTCGACTACGTGAGCAATCAAACTTCCACTCGACTATTCGTCGCCGGCATGATTGTACTGTTTCCGGGGCTCGCGCGCGCCCAGCAGCCGGCGGATCTTGTCGCACGGGGAGAAAAGGTATTCAACAGCACCTGCTCGACCGGTTATTGCCACGGCACAAAGGGTATGGCCGGCGGAGCTCCGAGGCTGGCGGCGCGCGACTTCGACGAGGCGTTCATCGATAACACGGTTACGCGTGGAATTACCGGCACGGCCATGCCGGCTTTCGGTACGACACTGGAACCTGCGGATCTCGCGGCCGTGGTGGCTTACGTCGCGAGCTTGAACGGGATTGCCAGCCCCGGGGGCGACGCCAGACGCGCGGCAGCCCTATCGACCGAAGCGGCGCGGGGACGCGAACTCTTTTTCGACGCAACGCGGAGTTTTGCGAGGTGCTCGACGTGCCACGAGGTTGGCGGAGTGGGGATTCCGGTAGCTACGCCGATTGCAACAATCCCCGGGGATGCGCAAGCTTTGCGCAATCTGGCAACGCCGAATGTGCGCACCGCCGCGATCGACACCGAATCGATGCCCGCGCTGGTCGTGAGTGAGGGCAAACGTGGGACGATGGTTTACGATCTAACCTCATCCCCACCGGTCTTGCGGACGCAGGACGCGACCGCGATCCACATCACTGCGGGAAGCTCGTGGAAGCACGCTTCGTTCACAGGTTCTTACAGCGACGCTGAATTATCGGCAATCCTGAAATATCTGCGCGAGGCGATTCGCTAACTGCCGGGTAGACTGTCGAAGGCGTCCTGCATCTCGGCGAGAATTTTTTCGGCGGCCGCGGCGGGATCGGTGGCGTCGATAATGGGTCGGCCGACGACCAGATAATCGGCGCCGGCGAGGATGGCGTCGCGGGGCGTGGTGCGGCGCTTCTGGTCGTCTTCGCGGGATCCGTCGGGACGAATGCCGGGAGTGATAACAAGAAGTTTGCCGGACAGAGCCTTGATCGCGGCTGCCTCGCGCCCCGACGCGATCACGCCGTCACAGCCCGCTTCGAGCGCCTTACCGGCGCGGAACAGCACCAGCTGTTCCACCGTATGTTCGCTGTATCCCATCTCCAGAAGATCGGACTTGTCCCAGCTGGTGAGAACCGTCACGGTGAACAGTTTCATCGGGCTCTCACCCTTCCCTTTGACAGCGGCCCTGATCAGGCTGCCGGACCCATGAATCGTAAGAAACGTCACCCCGCGCTGCGCAGCCTGACATACGGCTTTGGTTAGCGTTTCCGGAATATCGTAGTACTTGTAGTCGAGGAAGAGTTTTTTGCGGCTATCGAGCAGCGACTGGATGAGCGTGTCGATTCCAGGGGCTAATTGCAGGGAGAGGCCTACTTTAAAAAAATCCACCCGGTGATTCAGCCGGGCCACCATGCGCTCGGCAGCCGCGATATCCGGCAGATCCAGAGCCACGATCAAGCGTTCGCGCGCGTCGATTTGAGGCATCCTTTTCCGGTCCAGTGTAGCAGGGGTGAATGGAGTGAGATGCCGCACAGCCCGCGTATTAATCCGACGTCGGAGCCTGGGCCACACTCGTGGAGAATGGAGAAGCGGCAAGGCCCGCCGCCTGGCAGATCGAAACCGAACGTTTCCATACTCCCGCTACGATTTCGATCTGCCCTTCAGTGCCTTACCCTGTGATGCCCGTACGCTCCAACACATTTCCGTCCCCGTTGGCCGTTCCGCGTCCCCACGCCATTTGCATATAATTCGTACGCGGTTTCGTCACGGCCCGGCAGCCGAGCGAAAGCGAAGACAGTATCCCGTTCCGGCTCCGTCCGCCGCCAACATAATGTGTGTTGATTGCAATGCGCTGATCGAACGATACGACGCGGCGTCGATTCGGCTATGTGAGGCCAGCAACGCGCTGATGTCGCACCCCGGTAAACCCAATTTCGAGGCCCTCGTTGAATATATTCAGGTCGTCCTCCAGGAGTGCCGGGACGCGCGCGACGATCTGGATCGCCATTTGTTCGAGAGTCATCGATCGGAGGCTTCGAGGAACGGGGATCAGGAAGGTTTGCCGCGCCCTGCGGCGTTTCGACGCGTCGTGTGAGCGCAGGGCTGCTTTCCAAATGGCGCAGCCTTGCGCTCCCTGGCCCAGGCCGGATATGGGATGGTGCCGTGTTTTCAACGGGTTGAAGCTGGCAATTTGGATGCGTCAACGGAAGAGCATAATGGCATCACCACAAATCACCGCACCCGCCCCGGAATGCGCCGAATGCGACGCGCTCCTGAGCCAATACGAAGCCGCGACTTTTGTCCTGGCGCGGGTCCACAACGCTCTGGATATCGTTGAACGGATGCGCGATCGGGCGTCGATCCGAAAGCTTACGCTGGAGGCGTACGAAGCCGCGGATCGGCAAAGGCGGGCGCGGTCTGCACTCGCGGGGCATCGGGATGCCGCGCATCAATCGGCAATTTGCGCTTGAGTTATGGCGCGTTCAGGGTAGCTTCATACATCGCAGGGCTGCTAACCAATCCGGGAATGATTCGGCGAAGTACGCTATCGATCTGCGGTCTTGTTTCCCCGGTTCCCGCGGCTAGACTGAGTTTATGAATTCAATACGTACTTTCCTAAAGGACGAACAGGGTCAGGATCTGATTGAATACACGCTCCTGATGGCGTTTATCGCGTTAGCCTCCGCCTCCATTTTCGTGAGCGCCGGGGCCAGTATCAGCGGCATCTGGGGAACAGCGAGCAATCAGCTTTCGAATGCCTCGGCAACCGCGAGCTAGCGGATGCAGTCTTCCTGCAGGTCGCGGCTCGGCTGAGCCGCGCCCGAGCCGCAGTTCTACCAGAGCCGGTAGCCAGCTTAACTTTCAAATTGAGCCACGCCCCGGCTTCGGAAGCATCTGGACGTGGATCGCACTCGACGCCGACACGAAGCTGATCGCGTCGTGGATGGTCGGCAACCGGGACGAAGTGGCCGCCAGGATGTTCATGGCAGATTTGGCCGGTCGCCTTACGCATCGCGTTCAACTGACGACCGATGGCCTGCACGCGTATCTCAATGCGGTCGGTTACGCCTTCAGTGGCGATATCGATTACGCGATGTTGATCAAGATCTACGGGGAACCGCCGAACAATGAGAAGCGCTACAGCCCCGCCGAATGCAAGGGCATCCAAACAAAGATCGTCAGCGGCGATCCGATCCGCAAGAAGATCAGCACCAGCTACGTGGAACGCCAGAATCTTACCATGCGCATGTGCACGCGCCGCTTTACCCGGCTGACGAACGGGTTTTCAAAAAAGGTCGAGAACCACATCGCGGCGGTCTCCCTGCACACGATGTACTACAACTTCGTTCGTATCCACCAGACGCTCAAGGTTACGCCTGCTATGGCCGCTGGCGTCACAGATCGCCTCTGGGAGATTGAAGATATCATCCGGTTGCTGGAAGACTGGCAGGCTCGGCAGGAAGGGGAAAAGCAGGCCGAACGGGAAGCGCGGTGGCTAGGAATTGAGCCGTCGGTTCTACCCAAATCCGGGAATCGGTGGTTCGCGGGATGAATTAGACTAATAATTTCTGCGCGCCAAACACGCATGTTTTCACAACATACTACAATAGTGTTGTTTTGCTAACTGTGAGTTGGCGCTGAGTTTAGCTGGAAGTAGTCTAAAATTATTATTGCACCTCAAGCGATCTTCGTGGCACAATCGTTTTGTGGCAGAGCATTAGGGGCATGCGTGTGTCTCCGTGTGTCTAACTGCTTGTTGTTAATAATGCTCAAAGACATCCTCGACGCAGCACTGCTGAGCCCTGACTACTGTGCTGATCTTCTCTCGGTTCCACGAGAGCGATTTGCTGAGTGGGTATCTGGCAAAACTATCCCCAAATTCATTCTACCGGAGATGATCTCCATCCTCGGGATCAGCGAACGCGACATAAACTCAAAAGCGCGTTCTGGATATATCGCAGCGGGAGCGCTTGCGCCCGCCGTATGGTATAAACTCCGAGACGACAAACTGAGCGCTACAGATCGCGAGATGGTCGGCATCATTAGGAAGTTAGGTTTCTATATGGGCCAACTAGACAGGGTTCGGGGTATAGGGCTACCGCAATATCCGACACTCTTCGCTGAAGTTCGCAAACGCGGAGATGCTGCTGCATCGCCAGCGGTTCAAGGACAACTCGCCGCCGAAGCGTTCCGAACATTATCCGGTTTGAGCAAGGGCCAGCGCGGGATCGGAGAGGTAATCCGGCCACATTTGAGAACGTCTGGCCTGCTTTTGGTCGAGAGTCCGCTCCCAGAATCCGGTATCGAGGGTTGCAGTTTTAAAGTCGATATCCGAGGAGAGACGCGGGCTTGCTTGTTTGCTAATCTGTATAAGTCAACATGGTTCAGACGTAACTCAGTGATAGCACACGAGTTGTGTCATGCAATCTTTGATATTGACACCGAACAGGTGTCATTAGATTACTGGGACGAAAACACTAATTCCTTAAGTGAGCAGCGCGCCCAGGCGTTTGCAAGGGATCTTTTAGTCCCGCGATCCGTTCTACTTCACTACACTAGCCAACTTAGCATCGACTGGTCGGCATTATCTTCGCGTCAACTGGCGTTTCTGATGGCAGAAATACACGTCGAACAACGGATGTTGATTGAGGCCGCTTGTGAGGCCGGACTAATCGACATGGAGCAGGCGGACGCCTATAGGCAGGTTGATTGCGCCGACGAGCTAAAGGCCGTGAGCACGCATGCGCTTTCAACGCCTGAATTCATTTCTCAATCTGGCTGCGGAGATGCCAAGTGGCTTGCCGAAAACCGAACGGGCAAAATTGGCTCTCGCAGAATCTTGCTCCCGGTCGGATATGTAGATCAGGTTTTGGAGTCGGTCAAGTCAGAGGACATCAGCATCGGGAAAGCTGCTGAGATGCTGATGACGGACGAGAATACTTTTCTCAAGCGATTTGGCGATTTGCTTCCCCAGGCAGCGTAGTGCCGCCACCGGGTATTCCAAGTAATCCTAGGTGGATTATAACGGATACAGATTCCTGCCTTCAGCTTGCAGCAACCAACAAAATGAGTATTCTGCACAGCCTTGGAGCTGAATACGGCATTCAGACGGTTGTCACCGAAGCGGTCGATAACGAAATGGAAGGGAACTTTCGTGGCAAATTTAGAGGCCACGACGGACCCTACAGGAAGGCGATTCAGAAGGGCGTTATTAGTATTCTTACTCAGGATTGGGTCAGAACAAATTTTGGACCGGATGACGGTGGAATACTGGATGAGATCAATAGTCTCGGTGAAGAACTTTATACTATGGTCGGTCGCGGCGAGGCGTACACGCATGCCGCCGCGATGGTGTTGGGAGTGCCGTGTCTAACCAATGATCGTAGCGCGGTGAATACATTGAAGCGAGCGGGCAGTCCCGTGGCCGCCACGATATTTCGGAGTTTCGACGTGCTTGTATTTGGACTGCAAATCGGACTGATCGATCTGCCTGCATGCGATGCAGCGCGGAAACTGTTATTGAAAATCCCCTCGCATATTCCTGAGGCGTTCAGGCAGTGTTCATTTGAAGATGGTCTTGGCAAATTTTTCCCCAGACTCCTCGACGGAGACAAACCGTCCTGCGGATCTGCTACCTCCGAGGACCGTTTAGACGCCCGCTTCTGGATACGAAAGATCGCACTCGCGGCCCAAGGGTAGAATTTGATTAAATCGTCTTCATTTTCAAACTGAGTCACTGCCCCTGATGCCATAGGTTTGACAGGGCGGGGGCGTTCACGTCAAAATGAAGGTTCCGTTTCAAGCGGGAGTAACTCAGCTGGTAGAGTGCGACCTTGCCAAGGTCGATGTCGCGGGTTCGAATCCCGTCTCCCGCTCCAGTCATCCATTCCAAATACAGTAGAAAGCCCAAACCGTGGAACCTGTCGCCTCCGCACGCGAGACCGTCGCCACCGCTATCCGAGAGTTCGGCGCCTCGCTCATTGTCCTCAGCAGCTTTCAGCGGGAGGACGTTATCGTTACGGACCTGGTGTTAAGCGCCGCTCCCGCTACGCGCATCCTCACGCTCGATACCGGCCGCGTCCCCGCCGCCACCAATCAGATCATCGGCGACATCGAGCGGCGATATGCGATCGGAGTGGAGCGCATCGTGCCGGATGCTCACGAGGTCGACTCTATGGTGGCCCTGCACGGTCGGGACCTGTTCCGTGACAGCGTGCCGAACCGGATGCTGTGCTGCGAGATCCGCAAATCGCGGCCTCTGGCGCAAGGTTTGCGCGGCATTGCGGCGTATTTCACCGGATTGCGCCGGGCCCAGGCAAAATCGCGGGCTTCGATCGACGTTTTCGACCGTTCCGGCCCTTCGGTGAAAATCAGCCCGCTGGCGGACTGGACCACCGAAGACGTGCTGCGATACACGCACGAGCATGGGCTTCCCGAACATCCGCTCTACTCCGCGGGATATACCAGCATTGGCTGCGATCCCTGCACGCGGCCGGTGGTGGCCGGAGAAGACGAACGCGCGGGCCGATGGTGGTGGGAATCGCCGGAGGCGGTCAAGGAATGCGGGCTGCACTTCAGCGCGGATGGCCGCGCGGAGCGCACGGTGGACGTGCTTCTGCGAGAGGTGCTGACGTCGGCGGTACAGCCGGCATGAAGCACGCGGGTTTCACGGTCCGGTTCGACGGCGAAGCATGATCGACCTGCACGCGCATACAGATCGGTCCGACGGCACTTTCACTCCGGCCGAACTGGTCGCCGAGGGTGTCCGCGTGGGCCTGCGTGCGCTTGCCGTCACCGATCACGACACGTTTACCGGATATGATGCCGCGGTTCCCTGCGCCGCCGAAGCGGGGCTCGATTTGATTTGCGGCATTGAGCTCTCGACGCGGTACCGGGGCGCTTCGGTCCATCTGCTGGCCTATTTTCCGGTAACGCCGCCCTCGGAGAAGCTGCGCGCGTGGTTGCAGTGGATGCTGGACATGCGCCGCGACCGCAATATCCGGCTCATTGCGAAACTGCAGTCGCTCGGTCTTGATATCACGCTGGAAGAGGTGGAAAAGCTGGGCCGCACGCTGACGGCGCGGCCGCATTTTGCCCAGGTGCTGGTGAAAAAGGGATACGCAACGGATCTGCAGAATGCGTTCGATGTGTATCTGGACGAGTCGGCGAAGGGATTCGTGCAGCGGCGGGAGGCTTCGATGGAAGAGGCGCTCGAGTGGATTCTGGGCTCGGGCGGCGTACCCTCGCTCGCGCATCCGGTGCGGGTGGCGAAGAACAACTGGGAGAAACTCGCGGAATATGTGGAAGATCTGGCGGGGCTCGGAATGCGCGCCATTGAGGTCTATCACAGCGATCACAGTCCCGAGAACGTGGCATACTACGCTTCTCTGGCCGAGCGGTTCAAGCTCGGAATGACGGGTGGTTCGGACTTTCACGGCGCGAATAAGCCGGCGATTTCGCTGGGCACCGGCAAGCACGGGAATCTTTGCGTGCCGGATTCGATATTGGAAAATCTCAAGGAGCTCGCAGTCCGGAGCTGATTGAGGCCTGAACGGCTATGCCGGCAATATATCGTGCTTATCCTGCGGCGCACCGCGGATAACCCGACCCGTCAGATAATGCGAGGTCCTGAACATCTCCAGGAAGACAAGGAACCAGTTGCGTCAGTTCCTGCAGGGCTTCGCGCATTTCATTCGCAAGCAGCGGGCCGCGCCACGAGCAGGTGAGCCTGACTTACTTCAAGCGTGCGATTTCATCGGGTATGCGAGCTTTGTATACCAGTCGCCTCGACCCCGAGGCGTGAGATCCAGAACGTGCCAGATGGGACTCATCAGATCTATGCCCCGCTCCTTGATCTCCGCAGACATCCATGGATGCGCGGTGTAGAAATGGTGAACGGCGCCGTCGGTATCACGATTGAAGACCGAAATCGTAGAATCCTGGTTGCCCTCCCGGTCTTCGCTGCCAGGATCGTATTTGAAGGTGCTATCCCCGGCGCTTAGTAAACGCAGCCGGTTCCACCCACGCGCGCGGGCGTGCGCCCGCAACGCCGCGGGATCGGCCGCGGCGACAATCGCCAGGTCGACGTTTTGCGCAATGTGGTGAGCCACTCCGTTCAGGCCGTCGATCCAGGCGGTGCACATCGGACAAGGTCTGGTCTGACGTTTTCCGTACATCAGGTGATAAATCGCTAGCGGCCTGTCCGCCGCGGTGAATAGTTCGCTCAGCCGCACGGTCCGCGTTGGCGTGTCGCCTGAATCGAGGTCGATCGGACCTTCGATAAATTTGTAGTCCTCAAGGGCCGGACCGATTGGAAGATGGCGACGCAGCTCGGCTACGCGTTCCCGCTGGCGCATCAGTTCGATTTCAGCCAGGCGGAGTTCTTCGCGCCTGGCCAGGTACTCGCCCGATTCGCTGGTCAGGTTCGTTTGGCGGAATGTGCCCTGGATAGTCTGGTGTACCATTAGCGCCTTCCTCACAAACAATTTTCTCGCGCGGAACGGATGCGGCAGGTCAGGTTGCGGGTCCTCGTTGTGAGTCCCCTTACATAAGTTCCGAGCGCGTTGCCTGCCGCCGCGAGCCGGGTCGCGAGGCATGCTAACCTGACGCTTCGCCAGGCTGCGAATCACCATGTCGGGTTTCCATTTCGTTCGAGGAGGCTCCAATGACAGATCGCATCCTTTGTGGTCTTTTGCTGCTGGTGGCGCCG
>CAWBIS010000252.1:0-10551 GCA_963788485.1 Terriglobia bacterium | reverse complement strand
ACCTCCTGCCACTCCCGAGGCACGGTCTTGAGAAATCCGCAGACTGCGGCATTGCCTGCAAAATAGTCTCCTTGCCGATCCGGGCCGTAAGCAAACGTTCCGCCCAGCCTCGTGGCGCCCAGAACCATACCTGAAGAACCGCGGAGGTCCTGCTCCAGTGTTTTCACAAGAAGGAACAGGCTTCTGAGATCGGTTCGGGTGCGCGTCTCGAGCTCGGCAGCTTCTTCGGCGGTCACCGGCGCCAGGGGCATGAGATGGACCAGCGCCCCGATTTTTCCGTGTTTCCTGCGCAGCGATGCGACCAGTTCCGTGACAGCTTCCGGGGACGTCAGATCCACGCCGTTTTGCGGATCGTGGCCAATGACGGTGTGCGCGATTCCAAGGTCCTCGAGTCGAACCGCGAGGTCAGTGGCGACACCCGACAGATCGTCCGTGATGACTACGAAAGCCGGGCGCCAGTCGCCGCGAACAGCATCCGGGGCATCACACACCTCGACCGACATGCGGGTGACCGGACGGGGCTCGAGGGCATGAGTTTCAGCGGGGAGCGCTTCCGGCGCGGCGATGGCTTTCGGATTTTGGGGTTGGAGAATCTTCGGTCCGGCGATCTCCGCCGCCTTTACCTCAATCCAATCGACGATGGCGCGCAGCGTCTTGAGTTTCGAAAGCGTTTCGATCTGGCCTTCCATGGCCTCGGCCGGCAGCACCGATTCGGTTTGCAGAGCTCCGAAAATCTCGACTCGCTTGATGGAATCGACGCCGAGATCGGCTTCGAGATCGAGGTCCATCCCCAACATGTCGGGCGGATAGCCGGTGCGCTGGCTGACCAGATCGAGAAGGCGTTTGGTGATGCCGTCGCGCGTCATTATTTGATGCGCCGGCGCGATTTGATGCGCCGGCGCGGAAATGGCTTGTGCGGCAACCGCCGGGGCGGCAATTTCAAGCGGCGCGGAGCCGCCGAACTCGGCCACTTTGGATTCAATCCAATCGGCAATGGCACGCAGCGTTTTGAGTTTGGAAAGCGTTTCGATCTGGCCGTCCATCGCCGCGGCCGGCAGAACGGACTCGGTTTGCAGAGCCCCGAAAATCTCGACCCTTTTGATGGAATCCACGCCGAGGTCGGCTTCAAGATCGAGATCCAGCCCGAGCATATCCGGCGGATAGCCGGTTCTCTGGCTGACCAGACCCAACAGCCGGGAGGTGATCTCGTCCCGTGTCATTTTGGCTGCGGGCGCAGCGGCCGCGATAACCTGCGGCTCCGGGATCACGGCGACGGAAACCGGCGCGGCAGCGGCAACTACGTGTGCGGAGACGGCGGGCGCCACCTGGCCGTGAGAAACCGCGGGGACCTGGACCGGCATCGGCGCCGCGAGGGCCGGTTGCGCAGCCACGCCCACATACGCAGGCTGCTGCATCGCCGCCATCATGATGCTGCGATGACTTTCGAGAAACTTGCTCATCAACCGATGGTGCCCCTGCATCATGGATTCGATCTGATTCGCAGGCAGAGCAGCGGAAGACGAGGGAACATTTGGCGCAACTGTATTCAATTGGGCAGGAGGTGGCATGGGTGTGAAACTCACGGACAGCGGAGCCGATCCGGGAACGGCAGCCGGCGCGGCGGTGACAGTTATAGGCGGCGCGTCGATTAACACTCGATTACCGCTCTTTCGTACTGGGTTTCCGGCCGCACGGCTGGCAGCAGCCGCCTTATATTTCGAACCGGGAAGGGCGGCACCGTTTGAGACCACCCAGGCGGTCTGGGACAACGGTTTGGGCGCGGTGTCGGCCAACAGCTGATCGAGACGAAGTTGCCGCGTCATGCGTCCCTCGAAGAGTTTCTGAACGAGGAACGGCACTCCGCCAACTGCCAGTTGGGCGAGGGAGTGCGCCAGGTGCAGCAGTCCAGGCCGCCCCGCCAGATCCATATTGATGGCCACGTGCGGCTTGTCTTTGAGAATGCTCGCGGTCAACCCGGTAAGCACTTTACCCGGGCCGCATTCGATGAATACCCGCGCGCCGGCGGCGTACATCGCCTGGATTTCCTCCACGAACCGGACCGGCCGCGAAAGATGTTCCGCCAGAAGCGTCCGTATTTCACCGGACGCGGAAGAGTGCGGTTTGGTGGTGGTATTCGAGTAAACGGGAAAGCGCGGCGCCTTCATTGCGCACTCGCCGAGACCTTGATGCAGGGCTTCGGAAGCGCCGGCCACGAGCGGCGAATGGAAAGCGCACGCCACCGGTATGGATCGCGCTTCGAGGCCTTTGGCCTTCAGCTTTTTCACCGCGTCGGCGACGCCTTTTTGCGTTCCCGAAATCACGGTTTGCGAGGGTCCGTTGAGATTCGCAATCACGACGTCGGCGATCTCGGCGATAGCCGGCGAGACCTGAGCTTCATTGCCTTCCACTGCGGCCATTGTGCCCAGTTCGTCTTTGGCCGACTCGATGATCACGCGCCCGCGCAGTTCGGAAATCCGGATCAGCTCGTCCAGCGAGAAGGTTCCCGCGGCGCAGAGGGCGGCGAACTCGCCGTAACTGTGACCGGACGCCATCGCAGGCCGGATGCCGAGGTCGCCGAGGAGATGGAACATGGCCATGTCGGCCGCACCCAGAGCGGGCTGCGCCACGTTGGTCTGTTTGAGCGCGGCTTCATTCGCTTTGGCCGCGTCGGCCGAAAACACCGGCGGCGGATAGATATACCCGGAAAGCGGCTTCCCGAGCTTCATTCCAAGGCTCCGGTCGGCCTCCTCGATCACCTGACGGACCCTCGGGAAAGCGACCGCGATGTCGTTCATCATGCCCGTCGACTGCGAGCCTTGCCCGGGGAATGAGAACGCGATCTTTCCTGGAGCCGCGGCGGCATCGGGCGAATAGTAAATACCACGGGGATCGCGGAACTCTTTGGCGCCAAGTACCGCGGTTCTGGCGGACGCAGCTTTGGTAACCAGATCTTCGAGCGACGTCGCGACGATGGCCAGACAATGGGCCGCAGTGTTGCGCCCCTGTTCCCAGCAGACAGCCGCTGCCAGGTCGGCGAGCACCGGCTGCGCGCCCTGCTGAATCGCGACGGTTATCTGGTCCAGCGAAGCTGCGATTTCCGCCGGCTTGCTCCGGCGCCACAGAAATAGCTCGGCCGGCCAGTCGCGAAACGTTGTCCGGTCCGGATCGATTCCGTCCGGAGACTGGAATTCTTCAACCACCGCATGAAAATTGGTGCCGCCGAAGCCGAACGCGCTCACACCCGCGCGCCGGGGTGCGGCATCGAGCCGCCTGATCCAGGGTCGTGTTTCGCTGTTGACGTAGAGCGGACCGCTGTCGAATCCCGCTTTGCCGTTGGGCTTTGTGACGTTCATCGTGGGCGGCAAAACGCCATGGCGCGTGGCCATCACCGCTTTGATGAGTCCGGCAAAACCAGCCGCGCATTTCGTATGGCCGATCATGCTCTTGACTGAACCCACCGCAACCGTCTGCTTGTCGGCTCCCCGCTGCGTCAGATAAGTCGTGAGAGACTCCGCTTCCGTGCGGTCGCCCACCACCGTGCCAGTGCCGTGGGCTTCCATCATGCCGACGGTCACGGCGTCGAATCCAGCTTTGGAATAGGCCCGTTCAAAGGCCCGGATCTGGCCGATGGGACGAGGAGCGGTCAGCCCTTTATCCTTGCCATCGCTCGATGCGCCGACGCTCTTGATCACGCCGTGAATGGTGTCGCCATCCATCAGCGCGTCTTCCAGACGCTTCAGCACCACGGCCGCCACGCCCTCGCTGATCACGATGCCGTCGCCAGCCTCATCGAATACTTTCGGAACGCCAGTCGGCGAAAGCGCCTGTGTCTTGGCGAATGAGAGGAAGGTGAGGGGGGTCTGCATCAGGTCCGCGGCGGCAACGACGGCGACATCGCTGGATCTGGTTTCGAGTTCGGTCACGCCATGCCGCAAAGCCGCCAGGCCCGTGGCGCAGGCGGCATCCACGATGAAATTGGTTCCGCCGAAGTCGAAGCGGTTCGCCACGCGGCCCGCGACCACGTTCAGCAGAAAGCCGGCGAAGGAATCTTCGGTCCACTCGGGCAGATTCCCGCTGAGTTTGTCTATGAATTCGGCGGAATCGGCCATCGATCCGCCAGCCTTATCCACGAAATAGGGAATCATGGAGCGGAAGCCATAGCCCATTCCCAGCTCGCCAATGCCGCCGCCCGTACCCACGATGCAACTGGTATTCTCCCGATCGAATTTGCGCTCGGTATAGCCGGCATCGGCAAGAGCACGGTATACGACTTCGAGCGTCACCATCTGCAGCGGTTCTATGGAAGGTAGTGACGCTGGAGGCATCCCATATTTCATGGGATCGAAGACAACGTCGCCGATAAAACCGCCCCACTTCGAATAGATCTTGTCGCGCGCGCGCCTGTCGGCGTCGAAGTAGACGTCGGAATCGAATCGCCCCGGGGGAATTTCTCCGAGCGCATAGACTTTGTTTTGAATGTTTTGCCAGTAGTCGGTGACGTTCTCGGCCTTCGGGAAGACACAGGACATCCCGACAATGGCTATATCGGAGGCCGGTATCGGCTTCCCGTCGCGGTATCCGGCGAGCATAGCCGACACCCGGTCCCGCAGAATCGCACCGCCGGCCGCGCAGTTCCGGTGCAGCTCGTCGACGCCGCAAACGGCGTGGCGGAGGGCAGCCACCTGCCCGATCATGAACATGCCTTCGCGCCGGATATCCTCCGGGTCAGCCTGTTCGTAAACACCCCTGCCATGCTCGTCGTTGCGGCGAACGATTCCCTTGGATGCGATGCGCAGGCGGCCGAGGTTCAGGCCCTCGAGCTCTTCCCGAATGTTCTCCTTCGGTTTACCTTCACGCAACAGCCTTCCCTTGAGTTCCGCAAAGGCTTTGGCGAAATGCGAATCGGCGCAGCGGGTGGCGTGTCCGACACCGGATTCCACCAGCACGGTGTCGGTGCAGGCGACCGCCTCTTCCTGAAACGTCGCGGTAATGGCTTGTGTCTCGACGATCTCTCGCGTGAACAGGTAGCCGGTGCCGATCACCACGCCGACGCGAACACCGCGTTCGGCCAGCGGCGCCGTGATGGCAGCCACCATGGCGGCAGACATCGCGTCGTGAATTCCACCCGCGAAAACCATGTGGTAGTCTTCCGGCCGGGTGCCCGCCCCCGCGCCGCGCAGATGACTCAGGATGGTCCGGATCATCTGCTCCCAAAGCACAAAACTCGTGCGCGGGCCGACGTGCCCGCCGCATTCGCGGCCTTCGAAAATGATCCGGCGCGCCCCCGCTTCGAGGAAATTGCGCAGCAATTCCGGCGAGGGAACGTGCAGAAATACGCGAATCCCTTCCGCTTCATACTGCTTCGCCATGTCGGGACGGCCGCCGGCGATCACCGCGAATGGCGGTTTGTACTTCAGGACCTCGGCCAATTGCTCGTCGCGCAGCTCCCGCGGCACGAACCCGAGGATGCCGACGCCCCAAGGCATCCCAGCGCAGGTTTGCTGAGTTTCGCGCAGCAACTTCGCGACTTCTTTGCCGCGCATGAGGGCCAACGCCAGGAAAGGCAATGCTCCGCCTTTGGCAACCGACGCGGCAAACTCGGCATTATCGCTGACGCGCGTCATGGGGCCCTGCAGAATCGGATACCTCGTCCCCTGATCCTTGGCCAGGGGCGCATTTTCTCCCAGATGATTCAGCCGCGATGCCACGCGCACCTGCCGTGAGGCCTCCCGCCGGATGGCGTTACAGATGCCGCGCACCGTGCGGAATTCGCCAGCCAGGTGTGCGGCGAAAGCGGCGTCCTGACCCGCAGCTAACAGCTCTTTCGAGCCAATCCGCCGACGGACTTCCCGCTTCCATTGAGCCAGAGTTTCTTCCGAGGCGTCGGCGTCGACACCGGCCGATTCCTCGATCTTCTTCAGCTCGAAAAATGCGGATTCGCCCACCCGCGAATACGCCCGGAATCTGACGGCGGAATCCTGACCCAGAACCGCGGTCTCGCTCCCGTCCATGCGGGCGATTTTGTTCCTGATTTGTTCCGGCAGCGACGATTCTTCGGCCAGTGCAAGTTGCCAGTCGAGCGAAAAACCCGCGACGCCCGCGGCGAGGCATGCCGCGGCAGTGTAGAGGCCGATGCCGCCTCGCGCGTAGATCGGAATCCTGATATGCGGCGTGATTCTCTGCAGGAGGATGAAGGTGGTTTCTTCACCAACCAGTCCGCCGGATTCGCTGCCCTTGACCATGACGGCGTCGGCGCCGCATCCCGACGCTTCCAGTGCCTCGGAAAGGGAAACCACCTCGACGATGGACTCGACCGCATTCCGCTTGCACCACTCGATTGCGGTGGAAAGAGCGCCGCGAGCCTCCGGGTCCCAATCGGGATCCTGAAGAATGACGGTGCTGAGCCCGCGCCCGACGATAGTATCCAGCAGACTCCAGACGTCGCTATCCGCCGCCAGCAGGGAGACGCCGAAACGGCTGTTGGATTCGATCAGATTTGTTAATGCGGCCTGCGCCTCTTCGACACAGGTGTGCGCCAGCGCCAGAACGCCCGTACACCCAGCCCTTTCCGCCGCGATCACAACTTCCGGCTGAGGGAAGGCATCGGGCGTATGCACCAGAATCCGACAGGAAAACGACATAACTTATCTCCTCCGATAATTAGTGATCGCCTGCACCGGCTAAGTGTCACCGGACGAACTTCTTCGTTCGCAAAATAAATGAGTCGACAGGTTCGTTTACAATAAACATCTCCGGAACCCCGGATCAGGACCACCAGGCCAGTCGCGCTACAGAGCGCGGAAGTCTATGTAGCCAAACGGGAGCTAACGCCTCCGACGACCGGAAAGCCAACCAAATGCACAGAGGCCCATGCCAAGCAATGCTGAGGACCAGGGTTCGGGTGTAATCGACCCGTCAACCTCCATATTCAAGTTGGCCGGTTTATCCCAGGTGCCATCCGTAGCCGGATTCTCGACGAAGCAGGGGCCGCTGAGATCCAGGTAGCTGCAACGCAGGTACGTTCCGCTCTCGTTGCTCTGATAGCTGCCGCTCAGCGGTCCGTTTACAAACGAGTTGTACCAATAACCATAGCCGGTGGAGGCATCGGGGTCCGCGCCAACGCCGTTGATGGCAAACTGATAGGTTCCTGAAGGGAGGTACAGATTGAGATTTAGGAAGGTATTTTGCCAGATCGGGTAATAAGTTCCGGGCGAGTTGGAATCCTCGTATGAGTTTGCCTCAGTCACCGGGGGGTTGTAAGATACCTGAGTGAAAAGCATGTTCGGGTTGCTGGAACCAACCTCGTTCGGAGAACCGGGAACGTCGAAACTGGTATCGGGTGAGCCCGTCTCAAGCACTTGCCAAGTGCCATCGGCCGGACGAAAATAGAGCGTCACCGAGGAAAACTCCTGTCCCAGCGCCTGGCCATACACGGAGGCAACAGACCAGATGGAAATGTCCGTGATGTCAATGCCCGTGGTGAAGGTAACGCTGGATCCATCGAAATTCGTAGTCGGGTCCGATTCACCAAGAGCGATATTGCTCCTCAGATCACCGGCCGCGTCATTCAGGTCGATATTCGGCAATGCGTCGAGGTAGAGGATTCCGCCGAAACAGCCTGTACTTGAGCCGAGGCAGACAGCCAAAACCATTAGTGGTAAACGCACTTTGTTCCGATCCTCCGAAGGAATAAAAATCCGTTCTGGTTGCTATCATCTGACGTTGTTTGCAGATGAAGTCCGCAGGGTTCGATTATAGACCCTTTTCCAGATTTTTTCGCGCCATTAATTACGTACGGTACCATACGACCCTGGCGTCACCGTACTTTTGCATACGACGAGGGTTCGGATCGCATCGGTGAAGCAGTAGTTCGAGACAGATCCGGCGGCTCGCTCTTTCCATCAGAAGTATGACTTTAAACCGTTTATATGTCAATCAGATAACACCATGTATCCGTTCTCGCAAAAGGGCCTGTCGGATCCCTGCCCGGGCTGCCGATCCCGACGGCGGACGGCAGCGGGCCATCTTCTTCCAATCTCGCTTATCGAACGGTTGAGGGCGCGGTTGAGTGCGGTTGCGGTCGCTTTTTCCCTATGCGATAGTGGGCTTCAAGATGCGGACTTTTTGCTGGATTTTCGCCCTGGCGATTATTGCCCCCGCGTGGGGTCAAAAAGCCCCGGCTCCGGCAAAACTGGAATTCGAGGTCGCATCGATACGCCCATCAGGCCCTTTGGTGCCGGGCCAACTGGGCATCGGAGTCCATATCGACGGCGCGCAGGTAACGGCGCGCTTTTTTACTTTGAAAGCTTATCTCGCATACGCATATAGTTTGAAAAACTATCAAATAACGGGACCGGATTGGATCGCCTCCGACCGCTACGACATCACCGCCAAACTGCCGGGAGGGGGTAACCCCCAGCAGGTGCCCGAAATGATGCAATCGTTGCTGGAGAAGCGATTTCAGGTGAAGTTGCACTTCGAAAAGAAGCCTTACCCGGTTTATGCCCTCGTGGTTGCAAAAGGCGGCCTGAAGATACAAGCGTTACCGCGGGATCCGGCCGACGAGGCCGTGGATCCGAGCAAAAACACGTCTGAAGTGGCGGTTGGGGGTGGCCGTGGCGGGTTATCGGTGAATCTGGGCCATGGGTCGTCCATCAGTCTGGGGGGCAATAAGGTTCAGGCAAAAAAACTGTCCATGCCTACGCTGGCGGAATGGCTTTCGCGATTTGAAGACCGGCCGGTGATTGACATGACGCAGGTGAGTGGCAAGTATGATCTCACCTTGGAGTTTACGCCGGAAGACTACCGCGCCATGATCATCCGCGCGGCAACCTCATCCGGCATTAATCTGCCGCCGGCGGCGCGGCCGCAGGAAGACGCGTCGGACGGCGCGCTGCAAACGGCGCTTCAAACCGTCGGCCTGAAGCTGGAATCACGCAAATCGCCCATAGACATGATGATCGTCGACCACGCCGAGAAGACGCCAATCGAAAACTAGCCTGACGAACGGAAAGCGCACGATCCAGCGCTCTTTAGAGTGAATACGGGAAGGCCCGGCGGACCGGGTTCACGCGTGGGGGCGTGCTACATTCGTTGGGATGACGCAACGGCTGGCGGGTTGTTGAATTCATCAAATCGCGGCTGTTCCGTTTGTGAAAAATATGTCTCGATTTCATAAACGAGTATTGTGCGGGTTGTGCTCTCGCGGCGCTTATGGCTCAAGTCAAGGCGAATAACTTCATTACGATTGTTTTCGATAGCTGTCGCTTCGATTCATTTCTGGCGGCGCGGCCGAAGACCATCATGAAAATCGGGGAGCTGGAGCAGCGCTACTCCTACGCTTCCTGGACGGCGCCCTCGCACTACAACCTGTTGATGGGCCTGATGCCCCATGCCTCGCCAAAAAACGTGTATGCGTCCGAGTATTACAAGAAGGACTTTGTCAAGTATTCAGAGCGTTTTGGTCTGGATAGCTTCGAGTTCCGATCTCTTGTGCCGCAACTGTTTCTGCCGCTGTTTCTGAAGCAGTCGCTCGGGTACAAAACGCACGCCATGGTATCGCTTCCGGTGCTGAATCCGAAGACCGTAATCAATCAGGGCTTCGATTCGTTCAAGCTGATGCCACGGCACAACGACATGCGCGCCATGCTGCGGGAGATGACGTTCTCGGATGAACACCCGTCGTATTACCTGCTGAACGTTGGGGAAACGCATTATCCCTATGCTCTGCCGGACGAACCAACCGACATGTGGCCGCGGATACACGGTATTCACGGCGTATTCAAGCATCTCGACCAGCACGTGGTCGGAGGAAAGCTGGTGGAATCGGCGGAATCCACCACCATCTTCGATTCGCAGAAAATGGAAGAACTCCGGCAACGCCAGATTCACGCAGTGGAATACCTGGATACCGTGGTCGAGGAGCTGTTGGATATCGTTCCCGAGAACACCTGGATCACGATCCTGGCCGATCACGGCGAGGCCTTCGGCGAAGAGGGCTACTTCGGCCACGGGCCGATCCATCACGACAAGGTTTTCGAGGTGCCGTTTATCGAGGGCAAGGTCCGCTGAAGGCAGCCCGGAATTGCGCTTTTGCCGACGCGTGCTCGAATTGCTCGCGACTAATGCGTGCCGTGCTCCTGCTGCAGCCTGTCGATGTCGAACGCGCTGAGCGGCAGAACGGGTTCAATCAACTGCCTGCCCGAGAGCGCGGGCTTCTCCACGCCTTCGCGCGCGTGCTCGGCGGATCGGGTCAGCATGTGCACCAGTTCGTGCGCCACTACTCGTCCGAGGGCGCGGCCAACGAGTTTGTCGCCGCTGGTCTTATCCCAGCTTGACATGGCGGCGGTGGCTGCGCTGACGACCCGATCGCAGTCCACATCGCCAAACGGCAGGACCTCGCCGTCGCTGATGTGCGTTAGAGCGTAGGCGCCGAGTTCGTCGAATTGCGGTGGCATGGCATCGAAACCACAGTACCCGTGGAAGGTCATGACGACCAGATCGTTGTATGTGGCGTGAGGATTTTCTGGCAATACGTTCTGCACGGCTAAC
>CAWBIS010000251.1:0-39216 GCA_963788485.1 Terriglobia bacterium | reverse complement strand
GGCTGCCGCTGGTGTCGCGATACGATTCGACGGGATGTTTCGGCCTGCTGGCGGCCTCTCTGGTGTATTTCGCCGTCAACACGCTTATCGTGGCGGGGATTATCGGCCTGACCAACGGAAAGAACGTCTTCGACGTCTGGCGGAGTTCTTATCTATGGAGTTCCCTTCATTACCTCGTCGGCGGCTGCATCGCCGAAGCCATCCACTTCATGGATACGCGCCTGGGCTCGCCCGCACTGATCGTGGCCGTTCCTCCGTTGTATCTCCTGTTCCGTTCTTACAGTGTTTATCTGAGACGCATGGAAGAGCAGCAGCAGCACACGGCACAGATGGCGCAGCTGCATCTTCGCACGATAGAGACCCTCGCTCTCGCCATTGACGCCAAGGACGACACCACGGCAGCGCACCTGCGCCGCGTTCAGACGTACGCTATCGAAATAGGCAAGGAATTGAACCTTTCGCCGCTGGAGATGCAGGCGCTCGAAGCGGCCGCGCTGCTTCACGATGTCGGCAAGCTCGCGGTTCCCGAATACATCATTTCCAAACCGGGCAAGCTCACGCCGGAAGAATTCGAAAAAATGAAGGTCCACCCGGTGGTGGGCGCGGAGCTTCTCGAACGAGTCCGTTTCCCCTATCCCGTCGTGCCGATCGTGCGTTCGCATCACGAAAAATACGACGGCACCGGTTACCCCGACGGGCTTGTGGGCGACCAGATCCCAATTGGCGCCCGAATCCTCTCGGCCATCGATTGCCTCGATGCGCTCGCCTCCGATCGGCAATATCGCAAGGCGCTTCCCCTCGAAGAGGCGATGGATTATGTGGTGAAGGCATCGGGGAAGAGTTTCGATCCCCAGGTGGTCGCGGTGCTGCAAAGACGATTTCGCGAACTCGAAGTCAAGGCAAAAGCGGCGATCGGCGACTGCGTCAAGCTCTCTTCGAACGTGAAAGTCGAACGCGGCCTGGCCCCGGCCGCGGGATTCGCCCAGTCGCCTGAACCGCTCCCGTTAAAGAAGCAGGACGAATCGAGCATGGCGATTTCGGCGGCACGGCGCGAGTTCCAGCGGCTGCTTGAAACCACCAGCGATGCCGTCAATTCGCTCAGCCTCGACGAAACCCTGGCGCTCGTCGCCGCACGTTTGAACAAAATCGTCGATTACGACGGCATTGCCATCTATCTGCTGCAGAATGGAAAACTGTTGCCGCGTTTTGTGAAGGGCGAGAGTTTCCGCCTCTTCTCCTCGCTCGAAATTCCGCTCGGGCACGGCCTCTCCGGATGGGTCGCAGAGAATGACTCGCCCATCGTGAACGGCAATCCGGCGGTGGAGCCTGGATATCTGAACGACCCGGCGAAGGTCACGGCGCTGCGTTCCGCCATCGGCATCCCACTCCGCTCGGTCCACGGCGTGATTGGCGTTTTGACATTGTATGATTTACGCGCCGACGCGTTCACCCGGGAAGACCTGCGCCTGCTTCTGGCAATCGCGCCAAAGGCCGCTCTGGCGATTCAGGAAGCGATGCGTAACGAGTCCATGGCCGCCACGGCCGAGAAAGACGAACTCACAGGACTGGCCAGCGCGCGTGTCCTTTTCTCCTATCTCAACCAGGAGGTTGCGAACACCCGCAATCGCCGGGAGCCGCTGCGCATCGCCGTGATGAATCTCGACGGGTTCAAGGCAGCCAACGACCGGCTTGGGCACCTCGCCGGCGATCGTATCCTGCAGACGGTCGCGGATGGTCTCCGGCGCAATTGCCGTCCCGGTGACATGATCGCGCGTCTCGGCGGCGACGAATTTGCTGTCGTGACCGCGGGCCCCTGTCCGGTTCCGGATGAGGTATTCGACCGCGTGAAAGCCGAGTGCGGCACATCCATCAGCTTCAGCGTTGGCTTCGCCACTTGCCCCGACGACGGTTCCGATGGCGAAACTCTGCTGGAAAAGGCTGAGGACCGGATGCACGAAGCCAAGCGCCGCAAGCGCTTCCTGCACGCTGCGTGATGCGGCGCAAAATCGGCCGATTTCAGGCCAAAAGACGCACAATCCTGGTGGCCCGGCGGCCAAATCTGGTACGCCGGATGCAGTGAATGCGGGCATGAGATCCATCCTGCAATCGCCGGAGCGCACGGCAATTAAAATACCGGCTGGCAAAGTCGAATTGGCCGCCGACCTGGCGATTCCCGAAGGCGCCACGGGTCTCGTGCTCTTCGCCCACGGCAGCGGCAGCAGCCGGCACAGTCCAAGGAATCGCCATGTGGCTGAGGTGCTCAATCGCGGCTCGATCGGCACCGTTCTGACGGATCTTCTGACGGAAGACGAAGAAGCGCTCGACCTGCAGACGGCCGAACTGCGTTTCGATATCGGACTTCTCGCCCGCCGCCTTATCGAGATAACCGATTGGGTTTCCGGGCAGGAGAGCCTGGGAGGGCTCGGTTTGGGTTACTTCGGCGCGAGTACGGGAGCGGCGGCGGCGCTGATCGCGGCAGCCGATCGCACTCGCGCGGTCCGGGCCGTCGTCTCGCGCGGGGGCAGGCCGGATCTTGCCGCGGAAGCCCTCGGCCGAGTTATCGCTCCTTGTCTATTCATTGTTGGAGGAGACGACGAACTCGTGCTGGATTTAAATCGCAAGGCGATCGCAGAGCTGCCTCGGGGGACGGAGCGGCGGCTTGCCATTGTTCCCGGCGCAACGCACCTGTTTGAAGAACCGGGCGCGCTCGACCAGGTCGCGCAACTGGCGCGCGACTGGTTTCGGCAACATCTCGGCAACGACTAAGAAAAAGTCAGCCGCCGATTGAATACATCGGCCGGGGCGGGGGGACGAAGCTGGTCGAGTTGATCTGATGCCCGATCCACTTTTCGGAGACGTTACGCTTGATCGCGGCTGCAATCTCGCCATCGTCCGCGCCTGAACGCAGCAGGCCCTTTACATCCGTTTCTTCGATCGCGAACAGGCAGTAGCGAATTTTGCCGTCCGCGGTGAGGCGGAGACGGTTGCAGTTGAGGCAGAAGGGCTTGCTGACAGACGCGACGAATCCAACGCGGCCGCCGCCATCGGCGTAAGCGAAATCGGTCGCGGGCGCGCGCGGATCGCGATCCGGCACTTCGATCAGCGGAGAGATTTCGCGGCTTAGAACGGCCGCGATATCGTCGGCCAGCAGCACCTTGCTCCGGTCCCACAAAGACTGGGCGTCGAGCGGCATGAACTCGATGAACCGCGGCTCGAACCCACGCTCGCGGCAATAGCGCGCCATGGGAAGGATATCCGGCTCAACCAGATTCTTCACCGCCACGATGTTCAATTTGATTCGCCGGAAGCCAACACGCACCGCGGCATCGATGCCCGCCAGAACGCGCGGCAGATCGTCGCGGCGGGTGATCTGTTTGAAGCGTTCGCGATCCAGCGTGTCGAGGTGAATGTTCAGACGGCGCAGGCCGGCGTCATAGAGCCCCTGTGCATGTTGTTCCAGCACAACTGCGTTGGTGGTCAGCGCGAGGTCCTGTATCCCGGTTATGCGGGCAAGGCGTTCGATCAGTTTCGGCAGATCGCGCCGGAGCAGGGGTTCGCCGCCGGTGAGGCGCAATTTGTTGACGCCCAGGGTGGCGGCAACGCGCACGAAGCGCTCGATCTCTTCGAAATTCAGGATCTCATCGCGCCGGGCGAACTGGAACGCCTCCTCCGGCATGCAGTAGAAGCAGCGGATATTGCAGCGGTCGGTGACACTGATGCGCAGGCTGTCGTGTATCCGGCCAAAACCGTCGATGAGATTTTCAGGCATTGCTTCACGGCTTTATCGGACGGCCAGCATCCGTTCGATGGGAACCAGGGCGCGCCGCATGACATCTCCCGGCACCTCGACCCGAGGCTCCAGACTCAGCAGCGCGTCCCGCAGTTTTTCCAGCGTATTCAGTCGCATATACGGGCATTCGCTGCAGTTACAGTTCTCGTTGCGGACGTAATGAAACTTCTTCCCGGGCGCAACCCGCTCCAGTGAGAAGTTTACCCCGCTTTCGGTCATCACAATGAACTCGGGCGCCGGACTGACGGCGCAATACTCGATTATGGCTGAAGTGGACCCGATGAAATCGGCATGCCGCAGCACCGCCTCCGGGCATTCCGGATGAGCCACCACCAGGGCCCTGGGAAACTCGGCTTTAGCGTCGAGCAGCCGGCGGGCGGGAAACGTCTCATGCACGACGCAGGCGCCCTGCCAGATCTTCATGTTCTCCCGGCCGGTCTGTTGTTTTACATAATGACCGAGATTGCGGTCGGGCAGGAACAGAATCGGCTTTTCCGCCGGAATGGAATTCACAATCTGCACCGCGTTGCGGGACGTGCAGAGAATATCCGACTCCGCCTTCACCTCAACCGAGGTATTGATGTAGCTGACGATCACGTGATCCGGATTGCGGCGCTTGAATTCACGGATCGGCTCGACCGGGCAGCCTTCCACCAGGCTGCAACTGGCGTTCTTATCAGGCACAATCACGATACGCGAGGGATTCAGAACCTTGGCCGTCTCCGCCATGAACCACACGCCGCAAAACGCAATCACATCCCCCTCGGCTTCCCGCGCTTTACGGGCGAGTTCGAGGCTGTCGCCAATCACATCCGCCAGTTCCTGGATCTCGGCATCCTGATAATGATGAGCGAGCAGGATGGCGCGCCTGTCATGCTTGAGTTCCAGGATCTCTTCGGCGATGGTGGTAGACGGGGCCATCATAAACAGTCAAGGCTAAGAATATAAAGGTGGAACGGCTGTAGCTTCATCTTAACAACTCATGCGGATCGTCCTGATTTCCACATACGACCTGGGCCACCAACCGTTCGGGCTGGCTTCCCCCGCCGCCTGGCTGCGGTCGGAAGGCCACGAGGTTGTCACAGCCGATTTCTCCCGCGAATCTCTCCCCCTGGAGGCCGTCCGCACCGCCGACTGGATCGCATTTCACCTGCCCATGCATATGGCAACCCGCCTGGCGGTCCGGCAAATCGGGATCGTGCGCGACCTCAATCCCACCGCACGCCTCTGTTGCTACGGCCTCTACGCTCCTTTTAATGAAGAGATGCTGCGCGCGCTCGGAGTGGTTCATGTGATCGGCGGCGAGTTCGAAAGAGCGCTGGCGGATCTGATCTCGGGGCGTGCGGCACCGGTCTTCCCGATCGTTCTGGATCGTCTGCCTTTCCGCACACCCGACCGCTCGACGCTTCCGTCCCTCGCGGAATATGCGGAGCTCGTCAGTGACGGAGAGCGCACCGTCGCTGGGTACACCGAAGCCAGCCGCGGGTGCAAGCACCTGTGCCGGCACTGCCCGATCGTCCCTGTTTATGAAGGCCGGTTCCGTGTGATACAGCGCGAGGTGGTGCTGGCCGATGTCCGACAACAGGTGGCTGCGGGAGCCCGGCATATCACGTTCGGCGATCCCGATTTCCTGAACGGCCCCAGCCACGCCATGGCCATCGTCGAAGCGTTGCACCGCGAGTTTCCCGGCGTCACTTACGATGTCACGATCAAGATCGAACACCTGCTGCGGCATCGTGACGTCTTGCCGGTATTGTCCCGAACGGGCTGTCTCTTCATCACCAGCGCCGTCGAGTCGGTCGACGATGGCATTCTGGCTCGCTTCGCCAAGGGCCACACGTTCGCCGATTTCGTGCAGGCACTGGAACTGACGCGGGCTCATGGATTGAACCTGGTTCCGACGTTTGTCGCGTTCACGCCCTGGATTACCCGCGAGGGATACGGCGATCTTCTGCGCGCAATCCGCGATCTCGACCTGATCGACAACGTTGCCCCCGTACAACTGGCCATCCGCCTCCTGGTTCCGGCTGGTTCGAAGTTGCTGGAAGTGGAAGATATGCCGATCGGCGCGTTCGATCCGGTCGCGCTCTCCTGGAAATGGCGACACCCCGACCCCGCGATGGATGAGCTTTGCACGAATCTGCAAAAGCTGATTCGCGATGGCGAACGGCGAAAGCTATCGCGAGCCGAACTGTTCGCGGCGATCTGGGAAACGGCCTTAGGGGTGCTGCCGGATTTTCACCTGAGGGATCGCGCGACGATCCCATATCTGACCGAGCCCTGGTATTGTTGAGCGGAACCCGATGAAGAGCAGTTGGCTCTCCTGTGAGAAATGACTAACGAAGCGTTCTCCGCCGCCGTGTTCGGAGGTTCGCTGGCGGCCGGATTCGTCGGTGCGCTCACCGGGCTGGGAGGCGGCGTGGTGATTGTGCCGCTGCTCACCGTCGCTTTTGGCGTGAACATCCGCTATGCCATCGGGGCGTCGCTGGTTTCGGTGATTGCCACCTCATCCGGCGCCGCCGCGGCTTACGTGCGCGAGGGATTTTCCAACGTCCGCATTGGCATGACGCTCGAGATCGCAACCAGTTTCGGCGCTATCGCCGGCGCGGCTCTCGCGGCGCATGTTCCGACTACGGCGCTGGCAATTTTGCTGGGAGTGGTGCTGATTTTTTCCGCCGCGGTCCGCGTACGCGAGAAGGATGAGGCGACGGGATCGGAGAAGCCACGTTCGAAGCTGGGTGGAACATACCCCGGGCCGAACGGGCCAGTGGCCTACGAGGCGAAACGAGTGCCGCTCGGCTTCGGCATCATGGGGATCGCCGGACTGCTGTCCGGCATGCTCGGGATCGGGTCGGGTGCCATCAAGGTGCTGGGAATGGATCTCGCCATGCGTCTTCCGTTCAAGGTCTCGACCACGACGAGCAACTTCATGATCGGCGTGACCGCGGCGGCGAGCGCCGGAATCTACCTGCATCGGGGATACATCGCGCCAGGCCTGGCCATGCCAGTGACCCTTGGCGTGGTGGCCGGTTCATTCTTCGGGGCCAGGTTGCTGGCGGGTGCGCAGATAAAAACGCTGCGGGCGCTTTTCCGCATCGTGATCCTCGCGCTTGGCGTGGAAATGATTTACAACGGCTGGACGGGACATGTCTGATCCGCGCAGCGGCCAGAAAATGGAAGAACAGATGGGCTTGCTGCTGCGCACCGGTGTGATTGCTTCCTGCGCGATCATGTTCGCCGGAGCGGTGCTCTACCTGTTGCGGCACGGGGGGGAGCACGAATCTTACACCGCTTTCCATGGAGAGCCGCCTGCGCTGGAAAATCTCTCCGGCATCTTCCACGAGGCTTTTGCCGGCGAGGCGCGAGGCATCATTCAGTTGAGTGTACTGGTGCTCATTGCCACGCCGGTCATGCGCGTCGTGTTCGCGGTATTCGGGTTCGCCCGGCAAAAGGAGTGGGCCTTCACACTCGTCAGCCTGATCGTGCTGGGCCTGCTCCTTTTCGGGCTCTTCGTCCGCGGGTAAGACCCGCCGTCTACTGCACTGCGATCGTGACCGTGGACGTCACCTCGCCCGTTGCCGCGTTGGTGCCGGCTACCGTTACCCGTTGTTCGCCGTTCGGCACGCCAGGAGGAACGGTGAAATCGATCTGATAAAGGCCGGCGTCCTCAGTGAGTCCCCAGTAGGTAACCTGCGCCAGAACCCCGTTGATCAGCACAATGGGCTGCGTCGTCGCATCGTCCACGCCGGTGAATCCGGAGCCGTCCGATACCGGTGTGCTCAAAGCGCCGAGGCCGGTTACATACATCTGCACCGTCTCGCCCACGCTCGCGGGACTGGACGAGTTCACCAGCGTATTGTTGGCATGCGTGATGGCGCCGTCGCCGTAGCCGAGATCGTTGATCGATATCACTCCGGGCGTCGCAGCCACCACCCCGGCAAGCACCGAATTCGATTGCGTCTGGTTGTTCGTAACCACGATGGTCGCCGACGATCCGGTGACCTCGTAGGGCACGACGCAGATGATCAGCCCACTGGAAACGTAATCCAGTGGAGCCGGGGTTCCGCCGATCGAGACGCTTACGCCGCCCAGACTCGTCGGCAGCGGCAGCGACGATGCCGTGACCGTAGCCGCGGCCAGGCCCGAGCCGTATATCGAAATGAGCTCGCCCGGCGAAATGTTGTCGCCGACCGGCGCGTAGGTAGCGGAATTGACGATTCCCTGCGGGTTCACGAACACGCCGGTTCCCGTGAGCGTCGGAATCTGTTCGGCAAAGAAAATTCCGAACGTGCCCGGTTGATTGGAGGCGCCGGTTCCATCCTCACCGGGAAAGAACCCGACGAGAGTTCCGTCGTTGCCGGGAAGCAGGAAGGCCGCTCCGGCGGTCAGGAGATTGCCGCCCGTACTGCCGCCCGTGGTGAAAGATACGTTCGTCGGAGCGGCATAATTCTGGGTGACTGTCTCCGTAAACAGGTTGGGAGCACCGGGTGAGACAGATGGTACGCTGTGACTCAGTTCCGTCTCGAGGATCGTGCCCGCATTCGTCACCACACTGGCGGATGCGACGTAATCCTGGCTCGTTCCGGTCGAATCGGCCTGGAATCCGCCCAGCCAGTACCGGCCGGCGAAACTGACTGTGTCCGTGGTCGCATTCTGGACTCCGATGAGGATATCGTGAGCGCCCGGCGTGCCGGCGAGCAACACGTTTCCGCTCGCCGAGACGTAAAGATTGCGCGTTCCGGCGGCGAGCAGCGCGTTCGCACTCGTGCTCGTTCCCGAGGCCGGCGAAAATGCCAGGGTTCCGGTTCCATTGCCGCTCACGCTATATGTCCCCTGGAACTCCTGCGAGCTCTGTGTCGCGCCGCTGCTGAGCGAGGCGGCATGGCCGAGCACCGCGAAGGTCGCCGTGTTTCCGTTGCCCTCAAACGGTGTGGACATACCCGAAACCCGCACCTGCGCCGTGGATGCGCCGGTCAATTCGAAATCGACCATGGAGTAGTTCGCGTTCAGCGTCTGATTGGTATAAGGCGTGGCGCTGGTTGCCGGCGCGGGGATAGCCACGAACATATCGAAAATATTCCCGGCTGCATTTGTGCTCGATCCCACTACCGCTTCGGTCCCGTATCGCGCATTGACGGACAGGGTGGAATTCTGCGGGTTGGTAAGAGAAACGACACCCGAAGGCGCAACGAAGTAAGTGCCGGTGACGGTGAACGTGGCGGCCGCACCCGTCCCGATCACCTGCTGGCCGGAGAACGAGTAGTTGCCCGCCCCATCGAAAGTCATCGTGCCGAGGATGCTGCGGGCATCGGTGGCATTGTTCGAACTATCGGTTGTGAATTCGACGTGACGCACGAAATAGGCGCCGGTCAGTGTGCTGTTGCTCAGTGTTTGTCCCAGTCCAGTGAAACTGATCGTTAGAAAGAGCACAGGGACGAGGGTGCTCCTGCAGGATATTCCGTGCATAAATTTCCTCCGGATCAGTCGTATTTCTCGTAAATGATTCGTTTACGGTCGAGACCGATCGCTTTGAGGCGCGTACGCACGCCATCGACCATTTCGCGCAGACCACAGATGTAGACGTCCACGTCGCGGCGCTCGCCCAGCGCCTCGAGAACGTGCGGCTGCACACGCCCGGTGAGCCCCGTCCAGAAATCGGGGGGGCGCGTGAGCGTGGGACGGTAATCGAAATTCGGACACTCGGCCGCGAGCGCTCTCCACTCCTGGTTGTAGAGCAAACTATGCTCGTGGCGAACGCCGAATATCAAGGTGAACCGGTGATTCACATGTTCGCGCAGCTTCGAAAGCAACATGGATCGAAACGGCGCAATACCGGTCCCGGTGGCGACGAAGATTGAATCGCCGACGGGCCGCCGCAGGATGAAGGCGCCGTAGGGACCCTTGAAATCGATTTCGTCCCCCGGCTTCAGGCTGAAGAGAAGCGGCGACAGGTGGCCGTCCTGCACGAGGTTCGCGCAAAATGCGAAGCGATTTCCGTCCGGCGGCGACGCGATCGAATAGGCGCGCGTAATCTCGTCATTGCCGATTGTCGCCGTCACGGAGAGGAACTGGCCGGGAACGAACGCGGCCTGCCAGTGCGGCGCCTCGAATACGAAGTGACGGGTGTTCGGCGCGATTTCGTGCGAATCTACCAGCCGCGCTTTCATGGGCGCGCGCCCATGATTTCCGCGGCCCGCGCAACCAGGATGCGGCTCAGTTCGGGATGCCCATCGAGCGGCGGAGCCACGCGAATCGCGATCGCCTGGTCGCGAGAAATTCCGTTCACCAGCACCGGTAAATCGCGCTGGAGATGGAGGCCGAGCGTCAGGAAATAGGGAAGCACGAGGATCTCTCCGGCGCCGGCCGCGGCCAGCTTCGCGACCGCTTCGTCCAGACGGGGCGAAGCCTCGAGGAAGGCCGTCTCATAGAGATCCCATCCGCCTTCATCCGCCGCTTTCTGCGCGATAATGCGGACCGCCTCGTTGGCCGACGCCACGCTCGATCCGTGCCCGAATACCACGATTCCGGTGCGCACGGTTATAAGATGATCAGCGGCTCGTCCGGTTCCGCGATCGTTTCCGCTTCGTCTTCCATCGACGGAACGTAGAATCCACGCAGAAAATCGATGAACGCGCGGCTGCGCTTCCGGCCGTTGTTATGGGAATACTCGAGCTTTTGCAGAAAGACCAGTACGCTCAGAATGGCAGCGTCGCGGATGCTGGATACGCCGCGTTCCCGCACCTCTTTTTCCCGGACTTCATCGATTTTCCTGCGGATGTGCGCGGCCATGCCGGCGGCAAAAGTGTTGGCCGGGCGGCTTTCGTAGTAAAGCCCGGATTGAAGAGTCCGCCAGCTCGAAATCAGCGCTTCAAGGGCTTCGCGCACGTCCCAGTCGGTAGCTCCGGGGGTTTCGAGAACGGCTTCGTAGACCGAAACCGCGAGGAACGCGAGCAGTATTTCGTTTTCGCTCAGGAATTCCTCGGTGATCTCGATATCCTGGTTCGGCAAAGTCGCCGGGTCGAGATCGGGCGTCCTCTCATGCTGGTGCGCGTCGCGAAGCCAGGGGCATTCGAGGGGACAATCGATCGACTGCTCGCGCTCCCTGCCGCAGCAGATGGTGCAGATTTCGCCGTGTACCCCCGGGCATTCCCGGCGCGGTTTCCGGATCTGGCAGATGGCGCAGTTCACTTCCCTAGTATAGGAATGAGCGCGGGAACGGAAAACATGCGAACCAATCTGTTTATTAAAGTCGTCGTGGAGCACGAAGAGAACGAATCGCCGGAGAAGCTGGGGACGGAGCTATGCCGCCAACTGGAGCGGAATTATATTGTGCGCAAAGCCGAGTTGTTGAATTATTCGCGGGTGGAGGAGTGAAAAACCGCTTCGTAGAAACGGAGGAAATAGCGGTCCGTCATGCTCGCGATGAAGTCGCAGACGGTGCGGTGAAGAGTACGGCCGGATTCATCCGCCCCGGGGACCGTCTCCGGGTGCTCCAGAAGATATTCGAATAAGCGATCGAGTTTCGCCATCGATTCCCGCCGGTCGTTCTCGAGGGTTTCGGATGAGTAGACGTTGCGCAGAAGAAATCGCTTGAGCTGCAAACTGGTCTCGCGCGCCTGCGGCGTGAAACGGGCGAGCCGCGAGGGATGCCGGCGAACCTCTTCGACGGTTTTGACGTCCGCCGATTCCACCGCCGCGACGGTGCCTTCGATCAACCCCGAGACCAGGCCGTCGATCAGGTGGCGCACGGATTCCTGGAATCGTTCGCTCTCGTCAGCACCGGGGAATTGTGTCTCGATGGTGTCGAGCAGTTCCGCGTAGGGCGGGATGGCTGCGGCGATACACTGCGGCGTCAGCAGGCCGGCCCCCCAGGCATCGTCAAGGTCGGCCGCATTGTAGGCTACCTCGTCGGCCAGATCGATCAGCTGCGCTTCGAGCGGAGGGCGCAAGCCCGGAAGATACTCGTCAAGTTCGGGAAACTCGCCAGGCGCGAAATCCCTGGAGTGTTTGGCGATGCCTTCACGCACTTCGAAGGTCAGATTCAGTCCCGGAAATCTGGGGTAGCGCTGCTCCAGCTTTTCCACAATTCGCAGCGCCTGGACGTTGTGATCGAAGTGTTCGCCAGCGCGCCGCATCTGGCGATCGAGCGCTTCTTCGCCCGCGTGCGCGAAAGGCGGATGGCCGACATCGTGCACCAGCGCGAGCGCTTCAGTCAGATCTTCGTTCAACCCCAGAGCGCCGGCCGCGGTGCGGGCGATCTGGGACACCTCGATGGTATGCGTGAGGCGATTGCGGAAATGATCGGAGATCGCGGGGGCGAATACCTGGGTCTTGTTCTCCAGGCGGCGAAAAGCCCGGGTGTGAATGATGCGGTCGCGATCGCGCTGGAAGGCGTTGCGGTAAGCGTGGCCCGGCTCGGGATAACGGCGCCCGCGGGACAATTCAACCGGAAAGCGCAAATGCGCGAGCATTGGCGCCGGGTTACTTCTGCGGCAGATCGTTCATGGCGGAGAGCGCGATCTGGCTGACGTCCGACTGGTCCTTGTCGGTCAGGATCTGCGTCAGGAGTTTGCGCGCTTCGGCCGGTTGTGTGGGGCCGATCAGTTTGGCGTAGGCAATCGTGGCCTGCGCCTTCGATACGAGGTCGGTGGGGTGATCCATCAGGTCTTTCAGAATCTTCCCTGCGTCCGCGGTCCGGTTCTGGCTCACATCGATCTGGGCCAGCGAAAGCCTGGCGAGCGAGGCAATGTTGGCGCCTGCATGGTCGGCGACGTCTTCATACTTCCTGCGCGCGTCATCCAGTTTGCCGGCGTCGGTGGATTTGGCAGCCAGATAGTATTCGGCGATATAGGCTTCTTCCGATCCGCTGTAGTCGGTGAATACCTTTATGAGCGCTTTCGTCACGGCATCATCTTTGGCCGCTTCGGTCGGAAAACTGGGGCCGCCGGACGGGTTGGCGGCTCCGACGGGAGCGTTCGCCAGCGTCATGGCGTCTCCCAGCGCCTGCTCGCGCGCGGAATGCTGCGAGCTGCGGAAATAGAAAACACCGGCCACGATCAGAACGACAGCCAGGGCGATGCCGCCATAAATTATCGACTGCCGGCGGTGGGCGGCAAAGAAATCGACAGTGTGTTCGACTTCAACGGCGAACTTATCCTGCTTGAGTTCTTTGCGTGTGAGTTGACTTGCCACGAAAACCTCTGGTTGGATTTGCTTTTTATGTTAACATGTCTGCCGGTCGGCAAGCCTTGCGCCGCCGGGCGGATCTGGTAGAATTCATAGTGCCCTGGGGCACAGAGGCATCGCGAAATGTTCAAAACAAAAAAGGACCAGCCCGTAACCGCGTCCAGCGACGAACGATTTACCAGCGGCGACGTGGCGCGCATCGCCGGGGTCAGCCTCCGCCAGTTGCAGTGGTGGGACGAGCGCAACGTGGTTTCACCCCGGCAGGAGGGACATCGGCGAGTCTATCTGCAGCAGGAGGTCGTCGAAGTCTCGGTGATTGCGGAACTGCGGCGCAAAGGTTTCTCGCTGCAAAAGATTCGCCGCGTTCTCCGGTTCCTGCAGAAGGAAATGGGCAAGCGTCTGAGCGATGCCGTGGCGAAAGACGGCGATATCCATCTGATCACCGACGGCAAGAATATCTACCTCGAGGATCAGCCGGACCGCGTAATCGATGTGCTCAAAAATGCGAAACAGCCCATGTTTCTCGTTTGCGTGACGGACCAGTTGCGCCGCTTTCAGAATTCGGTGAATCGAAAACCGGTGAAGTCGGAAAGCGCCGTCGCCGGCGCGACGAGATCGAGGATCGGTTAGCGCTCCGGCCCGCCGAAGATCGGCTGGAACAGCGAACCGATTCTAAGCGTCCACTCGGCGATTTTGGTTGTTTCAAGAAGGCCCGCGCGGGTCCAGGGATCCGTTGCGAGTGTCTCTTCGATCTCCTGGGGAGAATCCGCCCGCATGATGATCAGTGCTTCCGAGGTGCTTTCCAGCGGACCGGCGAGAACCACGCTACCCTCGGTGGCAAGGGTGTCCATGAAGGAAGCGTGGCCGTCCCAGTTCTCCTGAGCTTCGAGCGGAAACGATGTCTTCCAACCCGGTCCGCGCTTGCGAAGGACGGCGAATATCGGCATTCGTGATGCCATTTTATCTGCGATGTTTCAGCGCAGCGGACACCGGCGTTACTGCAGCATTGGCGTTGCAGGCGCTGGTCTGGTCTGATCTTCTGCGCCGGCAGCCGCCGTCTTCACGATTTCGGACGGATCGGTCGACTCCACCAGGCGGAGCAGGCTTGCCGTGCGCGATTCGACATTTGATCTGTTAAGCACCTGAGTGCCCTCGCAGGCGCTGCGCACCATTAATTCGTCCACCGACTCGTTCGAGTGATAGATATCCGCGTAGAGCGACAGGTTGGTGATGATATCGGCGCGATCCTGGAAATCGATGACATCGAAATTGCCGAAGCTTTCCGATTGATCCACCAGCCACTTCTTGAAGGCGAAATAGACGGGGATCTGATTGCGCTGGGCGAAGTCGTGCCACACCAGAATGGAATAGGGAGCAAATACGAAATGAATTCGCGTATTCGGGTACTGGCGCAGCAGCGGAAATATGTTTTCGGCGAAAGCCTTTTCCATGTCCGCCAGCTTGAGGTTCGTCATACCGAATCCGGCGTTGATGGCCACGGGATTGATGTTTCGCACGGCGTTGGCCGCCTCGAACTTTACGCTCGCGGGAAACTTCCAGGGCCAGTCGGTATTCTCATTTTCGTCCGGGGTGTCTTTACCCCAGACGGCGTGAATGGCGGCTGCGATGGAATCCCACGAGAGCAGATAGGGTAACTTATCCAGCGGCGAATTGTCGTAGAGGTAGGCGGGAAACGCGAGGTTGACATTGATCACCTGGCCCAGACTGCCGCCGGAGAGCGAGTTGTAATCGATCGTGGCGATGATGGTGCGGGTGCCCCTGTGTTCCAGCGCCAGCCGCATCGTCAGCGCCTCTTCGTGGATGGAGGCGCCCGCGATACACAGATTGACGGCGGGTTTGCCGCAGATCCGGCGCACCGCGCTGTTCGGGATGTTCTGCAGAAAAGAAGTTCCCAGCAGCGCCACTTCGTATTTACTGGTTCGCGCCAGGCCCGGTACCAGAAAACGCTGGAGCTGGAGATTGAAACGCGGCCGGCCGCCGAGCACCGGGTGATAGATCTGAGAAGGATCGACCGCCGCCACGAACGCCATCGAACCGCCCATCAGCAACAGGCTCCAGAGCGCGAACCAGCGCAGCCATCCTATCCACTCGTTACGGGCGCGCTTCGAACTCATCTCAGAAGAAGTAGTAGAGGAAATAAGAGACCGACGAGAAGCGCAGCACAGCCATCGTGAGAAACATTGCCGTGAGCCCCGCCGTCCACCATGCGGGTTTCATCCGTTTGGCAATCATGAAGCTCCAGGTCGGTATGGCAACCAGAACGATCGCGGCCAGAAGCGCGATGTAGCCGGGGTCGCCTGAAAGAATGGCGGGCGAAGGGATTTTCGGAATCCCCGAGAACATGGCTCCCCAGACCCGGGAGAGCGCCTGCAGGTTGGGGGCGCGGAACACCACCCAACTCAGATTCACGAACGCGAATGTCAGTGCCCAGCCCACGATCCCGGGCAGGCGGAATCCGAAACGCCTCCACAGCACCTGCGTTGTCAGCGCAAAACCATGAAGGGCGCCCCAGATCAGAAACGTCCACCCTGCGCCGTGCCAGATTCCGCCCAGAATGAACGTAATCACGGCGGCAAGGCATTGCCCGGCCAGCCCGCTCAGCCGTCTGGCCAGCGGGAAAAAGATGTAGGTGCGTAGAAAGCGGCTTAACGTGATGTGCCAACGCTGCCAGAATTCCTGGATCGAGGTTGAACGGTAGGGCGCGCGAAAGTTTTCCGGGATGCGGATGTTGAAAAGGAACGAAACGCCAAGCGCGATATCGCAGTATCCGCTGAAATCGTTGTAGAGCTGGAACGTATAGGCCGTGGTGCCGATCCAGGCCGCGGCGGGGTCGAGCGCCCCGCTCGAATCGAACGTTCTCGCCACCAGCGGGGCCAGCGTGTCGGCGATCAGAATCTTTTTGGCCAGACCGATTGCGATCAGAGCGAATCCACGGGCAAAATGGCGCGGAATGGGACGGCGGCGCATCGCGCTGTCGAACTGCGGAACCATCTCCTTGTGCCGGAGGATCGGCCCGGAGAGCAAGTGCGGAAAGAAGGAAACGAACAGCGCATAATCGCGCATCGGCGCTGGATGGTCGACACCTTTATAAACGTCGACCAGATAGGCGATCTGCGAAAACGTGAAAAACGAAATGCCGAGCGGAAAGGCAAGGTTGTGGAGGATGACATCCGGCGGCAGGAATTTGCTGTATTTGAAAAGGCCGAGCGCCGCCAGGTTTACCCCGATGCCGAATATCAGCCAGGCGCGCCTGTGCGTGCGGCGAACGATGAGGTGAGAGATCAGGAAATTGCAAAGGATGCTGGCCACCAGAAGCCCAAGGTCGTCCAGGCGGTATCTGGCGTAAAAGAAGAAGGATGCCGCGACCATCCACCACGTTCCGGCGCGGGGGAACCTGGCAAGGAGGAAATAAACGATCAGGACAGCCGGTAGAAATCCAAAAAGGAATCCATAGCTGTTAAAAAACATGCGGCGCGCCCAAGATGTCCATTCTAAAACCAGCGGACAGTCTGGATGGGGCGCGCCGCCTCCGGCTGCGTGAAAGAGGACGAGCGAGGATCAGCGGTGATCGCCTTCTTTGTGTTCCTCAGCCCGTGCTTTGCCGCTTTGCCACGCCCTGCGTTCCTGCTCATTGCGCGGCTGCAGTTGGTGCGATTCCGGGGCGCGGCCGGCGGGCACGGCGCCGGGCCGGAACGCGGGCGCGGCAGCGAATCGGCGAACACCGGCGTACGGGTGTACGTAACTTGCGCGGTTTACCCAGTTGCGGCCCCAGCGGGCGTTATTAATGATGACCGCATGCGCGCCCCAGTCAAAGCGATCGTAGCCCCAGCCCCAGGGCTGGAAGGCAACTCCAAGCGATACGCCAAAGCGGAATCCGATGGCTGCGCTCACTACGACCCTCGGGCCCGGAGGGAAGAAAACTACCGCGGGATTGTAATACGGGACCACGATAAATCCTGGATTCACCGGCGCGATGGCAATGTAAGGTCCGTCGGTCACGACGATCTGGGGGTTCGAGCGGAGGTAGCCGTAGTTCCATGCCTCACGGCGCATATGCTGCACCGCGTCCATCACCTGAGGCTGTTCGGCGAGAAAGGCATCGCCGAGTTCGCGGGTCCACGATGGATCCGACGCCATCATGTCGAGAACGTTGGGGAATGGCAGAAGGGCCTGCACACTGGGATCGAACGGCAACTGATCGGCCTGAATAGCCGCCGCCAGCGCGGGGCCCGTCAGATAGTGGTGCTGATCGGCCCAGCGCGCCGCATCTGGAATTTGATTTGAGAAAGTCGCAGCGGCGAGCACTTGCGCGAGCAGCGGATCCGGGTAGAGCGCGATGCGGGAAACGAGGCGATCCAGTTCCTGCGGTGGAAAGTTTGGCGGAGGCTGCTGCGGATACTGCGGCGGATAGCCCGGCTGCTGCGGATATTGCCCAGCCTGCGGCGGATACCCCGGCTGCTGCGGATATCCCGGTTGTTGCGGATATCCCGGTTGCTGCGGATACCCCGGCTGCTGCGGATACGGTGCCTGCGCGGGATAGGGCGCCTGCTGCTGCGGGTATGGCGCCTGTTGCGGATACTGTTGATCCTGCTGCGGATACTGCTGGTCCTGAGCGAAGACGCACGTCGAAAAGAGTGCAGCTATAAATAAAGTCAAAAGAAAAGTTGTGGATATTCCGGTCGCTATCCTGCGAGTGACTATCACCATGATCGTTTCCCCTTCACACGTGCAGACGGGCGAGAATGCGCCCTCGTTGCTTCGAGCCACCCGAGATTAAAAGCAATAAATATTGCCGTTTGTTCATCCAGCGCCATTCGCCGCCGGAACGGACTGGCGCTCGAAGCTTCGCACCTTCATCCTACCTGATGCTCGCTCTGCCCGATTCCAGGCTGAATCGAGCGCTCGCTCGAAGGGGCAGGCTTGTGCGGATATGATAGTCGTGTCGGAGTACCCGCCGATCGTGGGCAACGCGCGTTGCGACGCGACACGGGATCCCAATAGCCGCGGTTTATGCAGCCATCCACCAGTGCGGTCCCCGACGCCTCCGCGGAAAAGGAACTGAGCCGCAGTCTTGGTCTCTTCGATTCGACGATGATCGTGGCCGGTTCCATGATCGGATCCGGGATTTTCATCGTATCGTCCGAAATGTCGAGGCAGGTCGGCAGCGCCGGATGGCTTCTGGCCTCCTGGGTCATCACGGGTCTGCTGACGGTAGCCGCCGCGCTTTCCTACGGCGAACTGGCCGCGATGATGCCCCGCGCGGGTGGGCAGTACGTCTACCTGCGAGAGGCCTGGAGTCCGATCTGGGGGTTCCTGTACGGCTGGACTCTGTTCCTCGTGATCCAGACCGGTACGGTTGCCGCAGTAGCCGTGGGCTTCGCCCGCTACCTGGGGATACTGTGGCCGCGCATCTCCGAAAGTAACTATCTGATTTCGCCGTTGCGCATCTCGAGCACCTATGCTTTGTCCCTTTCTACGGCGCAGCTGGTCGGGGTTCTGCTGATCGGGTTGCTGACCTGGACGAACGCCCTTGGCATCCGGTACGGGAAGATCGTTCAGAACATTTTCACGTCCAGCAAGATTGCCGCGTTGCTCGGGGTAATTGGCCTCGGCATCTTTGCAGGCTGGAGCGCGCTGGCGGTAAAGGCCAACTTCGCGCATGCGTGGACGCCGCACGGCTATACGCCGGTGGCCCCCGGCCTTTCCCCGGAAACCGCCTTCGGTCTGTTTGTCGCTATCGCGGTAGCGCAGGTCGGTTCGCTCTTCGCCGCGGATGCCTGGAACAACATCACGTTTACCGCCGGGGAGGTGAAAAATCCGCGGCGCAACGTCCCTCTCTCGCTGGCTCTCGGAACATTCATCGTGATCGGTCTCTACCTCCTTGCCAACACCGCTTATCTGGTGGTTTTGCCTTTGGAGCAGATGCAGCACGCACCTTCCGACCGCGTAGCCGGGGCCATGCTCGAGGCCATTTTTCCAGTCGCGGGCGCCGGGCTGATGGCTTGCGCCATCATGATATCCGCCTTCGGCTGCATCAACGGAATGCTCATGTCCGGCGCGAGGGCATACTTCGCGATGGCGCGCGATGGTTTGTTCTTTCGCCGCGCCGCCAGGGTGAATCGCGCCCGCGTTCCGGGCGTCTCGCTCCTGATGCAGGGCGCGTGGGCCGCATTTCTGGTTCTGGTGCGAACGCACAACCCCGCTACCGGAACTTACGGCAATCTCTACAGCAACCTGCTCGATTACGTGGTATCGGCCGCGCTGATTTTTTATATCCTCACCATTGGCGGCGTTTTCCGGCTTCGCGTCCTCCGCCCACTGGCGGACCGGCCATATCGCGCCTTCGGTTATCCCGTCGTCCCGGCGCTTTACTTGTTGAGCGCCGCGGCCATCCTCGCGGTTCTTTTTGTCTATCGCCCTTCGACGACTTTTCCCGGTGTTGTGATCGTTCTCATCGGCGTGCCTGTTTACTTCGCTTTCAAGCGTCTGGGCCGGCGGGCGGCAGACGTGCCGGGCGAAGCGTTTCTCCCCAATGAATCTCAGGGCTGAACGGATGAGGTCTGCGCGTGATCCAGAGGCTGCCGCGCCTACGACTGCATCCGGCGGAAACCTTCGAGCGCGAACTCGAGATCCTCTATTGAGTGCGCCGCAGTAACGCAAAGTCTGAGCCGGGCGGAACCCAGCGGGACGGCGGGAAACAAAATCGGCGTGACTGCGATTCCCTGTTCACGCAGCGCGCCCGCGAGAAGCGCCGCGGTCCGTTCATCGTTGAGAATTACGGGAACGATGGCCGTCTCCGAATTGCCGGTGTCATAGCCAAGCTCGCGCAGCCCTTCACGCAGGAAATCCGCATTGCGCTGAACAATGGCGACGCGCTCGGGCTCATCTTTCAGAATTGCGAGCGCGGCGCTGACTGCGGCCACGGCGGGCGGCGCGAGAGCCGCCGAAAAGATGAACGGCGCGGCCGAGTGCTGCAGAAAAATTGCCACTTCCTGCGAAACCGCCACGAAGCCGCCGTTCGATGGAATGGCTTTGGCGAGCGAGCCGCTCCAGATATCTACCTCGGCGGCGTGGACGCCGAAGTGTTCGTCGGTGCCGCGTCCGTTTGCTCCGAGAACGCCGGAAGCGTGCGATTCGTCGATCATCAGAAAGCAGCCGAACTCGCGCTTGACTGCAATCAGGTCCGGTAACGGACAGATATCGCCGTCCATGGAGAAGACACCGTCGGCAACGATCAGAGTGCGGTTTGCGGCGGGACCGTTCGCGAGTTCGTGGCGCAGCGAATCCATGTCATTATGGCGGAAACGCTGCAGGGGCACGCCGGCGAGACGGCAGGCGTCAACCAGACTGCGATGAGACAGAGCATCGAGTATCACGCGATCCTGCGCGGTCAGCAGACTGGCGATTACCGCGAGATTGGCGAGGTAGCCCGAACTGAAGGTGATGGCTTCGGGCGTTCCCTTGAACGCCGCGACGTCGCGCTCCATGCAGTGATGCAGATCGATGGTGCCGGTGAGCATGCGAACTCCGCCCGTGCCGGTGCCATATTTGCGAATGGCGTCGATGGCGGCTTCATCGATGCGCGGATCGCCGATGAGTCCGAGATAATCGTACGAGGACAGCATCAGCAACTCGCGTCCTTCGGCTTTCACCCAGGGACCGGAACGGCCTTCGAGCGGAAGCTGATACGGGTAGACGCCGTGGTCGCAGGCCTGCCCCATCATGTCGAAAACGCGGCGGGCGCGGCCATCGACCAGTTCGTCTTTGCGGAAGTTCCATTGTTTTCCGGATTCGAAGAAACCATCGAAGAGGTCGCCGGAACCCGCGGATAAAACGCGGGTAGAATTGAATTTGTTGCGGTTGTCCATTATTCCCGGTTACGGTCGTGTTTCACAAGTATAGTGCAATGTGGTACTCTTTCCGCAATCTCCCGGCCCGCAATCTCCCGGCGACTGCATTCTGTATTCTGCTCGGCGCGTCCGCCGCGATGACGACGCAGGCGCGAGCAGTCTCCTCCGATCCCTCCCCTGTCGGCCTGTGGAAGACAGTGGACGACCGGACCCACAAAGCGCGCGCCATCATCCGCATCTATGAAGAGGGTGGCGTATTCTACGGCAAAATCGAAACGAGCTTCAATGCGGAGGAACTGACGGCCCGCTGCGAGAAGTGCGGCGGCGACAGGAAGGACGCTCCCGTCATCGGGCTGGTCATCATGCGCGGCATCACGCGCCGCGGCGCCGAGTACTCGGGCGGCGAGATCCTCGACCCGGAAACGGGTGACGTTTACCGCTGCCGCTTCACCCTGAGCTCCGAGGGTGGAAAGCTGTTCGTGCGCGGCTACCTGGGATTCTCGCTGCTCGGCCGCACCCAGACATGGTTCCGCACGGATAGCCTGACAGCGGAGGGCAGCGGCGAACGCCCTGCACCCGTAACCAAAGCCGCGTCGGCAGCATCCGTAAGAGGGGGGAATCAGCAATGAAACGTACACTTGCCGAAGCATTGTTGTTTGTCACGATCTGCGGCATCACCGCCGCGCCCATATTGGCCCAGGCGCCTCCGCCTCCACCTCCTCCACCCACCTATTCGCCGCAGCAACTGGAACAGATGGTCGCTTCCATTGCGCTCTTTCCGGATCCGTTGCTGGCTCAGGTGCTGACCGCTTCAACCTTCTATAACCAGATTCCCGACGCCGATGGGTGGGCGCGGGCCCACAGTTATCTCACCGGAGACGCGCTGGCGCGTGCCATCAACGAGGATCAGCTCCCCTGGGACCCGAGCGTTCTCGCGCTGCTGCCGTTTCCTTCCGTGCTCGACATGATGGCGGGAGATATGGCGTGGACCCAGGATCTGGGCAATGCGGTCCTCGCTAATCGCGGTTCGGTGATGGATGCGATTCAGGATCAGCGGCAGCGCGCGTACGGATACGGCTACCTGCGGTCAACCCCGCAAGACAGAGTAACGGTTGTCGGGCCGGGCGATATCGAAATTCTTCCGGTGAATCCGTATGCTCTGTATGTTCCTTATTACGATCCGAACATTGTGTTCTTCCGGCCGGCGCCGGGATTCTTCATCGGCGGCGCGATTACTTTCGGTCCGGGAATTTTCGTCAACGCCTTCGTGCCGTGGGGTTGGGGAGGGATCAGCTTCGGCTGGCGCGCGCACACAATCATGATCGGCGGACATCCCTGGGATCGGACCTGGGTGAATCGCGCAACATACGTGCATCCCTATGCCGGATTGCCCGCGCGCCCCAGAACCGCTGCACCCGCACCGCGCGTGGAGCGGCATGAACTGCGGGAATACCGGCCGGCGGCGCGAGGCGAAGGTGGACGCGAGCGGCGATAGCGTACAAACAAAAAAAGGCCCCGGTTCCGGGGCCTTTCACTTGCAATTGATGTTGCGTTCCGCATCCCGAAAACAGGATGCTCCAGACTACTTCTTCTTTTTCGGAGCGGCCTTTTTCTTCGCGGCAGCTTTCTTGGTTGCGTTCTTCATCGATTGATTCTCCCTATTCGAATTTGCGATTCGAAAATCGCAGCGTGATTCATATATAGAATCAGTCCACTCGAATGTCAAGAAAAAAATGCACTTCAAGCGACTTCCACCGGGACTTAAATCGAACGACGAGCGAACGATGAGCAAACGACGAGCAAACGATGAGCAACGATGAGCGATGAAGGGTTCGCCGACGACTCCTTCGCGCGCGCCGCATACGATCGCGTCGATTCGGCGCTATCCTCGTCAATGGTCCGCATGAGAAGATCCGGCACACACATCAATCACGCGCACGCGTCCCTTCACGCGCATTTGCTCGCGTTCCCGAAGGACATACGCGGATGACGCGTGGCGAGCCTTCGCGCAAAAGCGTGTTACTGCCGTGGATTATCATCGCGGCGCTGAGCGCCGCCCTGCTTGCGATCGGCATCGCCGGACGGCGTCAGATGGGAGACACGGAAAACCTGCAGCGCGCCTTGCCCATACTCGAGGATCCGGCGGCGAAAGACCTGGTCTTCGGCGCGGCGGGCAAATCGTCGAAGGGACGCGTCGTCGTCAGCGAGAGCAGAGGGCTCGTGCTCGTCGCATCCAATCTGCCGCGGCTCGATTCGGGAAAAACTTTCGAGCTGTGGTTGTACCCCGGCAGCGGCAGCCCCGCGGTGGGTGGAATATTTGAAAGCCAGTCGGACGCCACCGCGGTCTTCGTCCGCCGGGGCGCGGTGACTCGAGTGGAATCCATCGCGGTCACCGTCGAACCGGAGGGCGGATCGCCTCAACCGACCACCGCTCCGTTCGTTGTGGCGAAGCCATAGCGCGGTATACGCTGTAGTGGTGGAACCAATCGATATCAGGGAAAGAGGCGGGATGCGCGGAGGCGAACCGCAGTCTGTCGGACCGCCGTCTGTTCATGCAGTTGCTCGCTTTTGGCAATGCCGACGACACGGCGAATTTGTCCGAAGAACTTTCGGACTCCGGAATGGAGGGCGTGCTCTACGAGGACGCGAACGATCCCCGCGGTATAGGCCTCCTGAGCTGGGCCGAACAACCCGACTTCTTCGTGGACAAGCTCAGGCCGTTTCTGCGCCGCAGCGCGTTCCACGGTTTATCCTTCAAGCCGCATTACACAATGATGGGCCGGACGTATTCGATCGGTTACGAACCGAATCTCGAGGAGTGGCTGCTCCACCGCCCGCGCAGAGTGGTGACCGACGCCGAGTGGAAGTGGCACGTCTGGTATCCGCTGCGGCGCAAAGGCGAGTTCAACGCCATGCTGCAGGACGAGCAGTCGGCGATTCTGCGCGAGCACGGCAAGATCGGCCACGGCTTCGGCGACGCCGGACTGGCTCACGACGTCCGCCTCGCCTGCTTCGGCATGGATCAGCACGACAATGACTTCGTCATCGGCCTGATCGGCAAGGAACTTTACCCGCTCTCCGCCTGCGTGCAGGCCATGCGAAAGACGCAGCAGACCTCCCAGCACATGCAGCAGATGGGACCGTTTTTCATCGGCAAGGCGATCTGGCAGAACGTCACGGCGTAGACAGGCGCCTCGCCGCAAAGAATCGCTGCAGCATCGCCGTCGCTTCCGCTCCCAGCACGCCCTCCACAATTTCCACGCGATGGTTCAGCAACGGCGAATCGGCAATTTGAAATTTGCTGCGCACACCGCCGAAGCGCAGATCCCTGGCGGCAAACACCAGCGTGCCGACGCGCGCGGCTACCAGCGCGCCCGCGCACATGACGCAGGGTTCGAGCGTGCAATAGAGAACCGCATCCGTCAGCCGGTAGTTGCCCGCGGCAAACGCAGCCTGGCGAATCGCGAGCATCTCGGCATGCGCGGTCGGATCCAGTTGTTCGAGAGGCGAATTACGGCCCTGGCCGATCAGCTCGCCGCCCGCGACGACGACGCTCCCGATCGGAACCTCCCCTGCGGCCTCCGCTTCCCGCGCCAGTTCCAGCGCGCGCCGCATCCATTTTTCATGTTCGCGTTCGTGATCACCGGCCATCTTCGAAATGACCAGCTTAGAATAAACGCGTATGGCCGAACTGGAAATTCATCACGAAGTCGAAGCCGCCGATCCGCTGGGTAAAAAGATCGGAGTGCTGGCCTCGATTCTCGCCGTGCTGCTCGGGATCGTTACGATTGTTTCCCACCGCGCGCATACGGACGCGGTTTTGTTCAAATCGGACGCCAACGACAAGTGGTCGTTCTACCAGGCGAAGAAGATCAAGTTCCATAGTCTCGAACTGGGTGTCGATCTGCTGAACGCCATGCCCGCGCGCGACCCGGAAGCGAACGCGACGCTCGCGCGCTATGAAAAAGAAAAAATTCGCTATACGCGCGAGTCGGACGAAGCCGAGGAAGACGCGCGCAGGATGGACGAGAAGGCCGCGCATGTGGAAGACCAGGCGCTGCGCTTCGATTTCGGCGAAGGGCTGCTCGAGATCGGGCTTGTCCTCACGTCGCTCTACTTCATCGCGAGATCGACGTTATTCCCGGTCGTTGGCGTGATCAGCGCGTTGATTGGAATTGGAATGGCCGTGTCCGGTTATCTGCTCTAGCAGCCCGTGGTGGAACTCGCGCGAGGCCGCGCGGGCACGATTTGGTCTGAGAGCGAGACGCGAGGAGGAAGTCGACGCCGGCCAGCTTGAAGAAGAAGTGCGTACGATGACGAGCAACGAAGCTATCGGGCCAAATCCTGCCCGCCCAAAGGGTTGCGGTGGCGCCCGGCTCCAGCTTTGTCGCAACTCCTGTCCAATGTCCCGCATTGCCTGCGTCGTTGCTTCGCGCTGGCACCCGGGCGGCGCTCGCAACGCGGCCCACGGGAGTTCCACCACGGGCTGCTGGCAGCTAAAACGGAAGCCGCCGGCTCTGTTCTCCCAGGATGCCGCCGCCTTTGTTGGCCGGAATCGGGCCGCCGCTGTCGGAAAGGTGAGCCGAGCCGCCGGTGGAGGTGAAGTTGACCTCGCTGGCTTCGAACGTCAGCGGCCGGTCGAGCACCATTTCGATCGTGCTGCCCTTGGCGAGGATCGCCTCCGGACCGCGCGTGAGCAATACTCCCGCCAGACCCGCCGCCGCCCCGGCTGCGCCGCCGATTCCGGCCCCCAGGCCAGGATGCTCCGCGGCCGCGCCGGCTATGGCGCCGATGGAAGCTCCCCCGGCCGCTCCTTCGCCGATGATCCGCGCGTCGCCGCCTTTGTTCGAATCGCCCTGGATCATGCCTTCCTTCTTGTCGAGGCGCTCGTCGCCGCGCGCGTCGATCGCGCCCAGACGCGAACGGAAATCGCGGGTGACGCCGTTGGGCAGAATGATCGTATCGAAGCGGACGTACAATTCCCCGCGCCCTTTTATGCGGCCCGGTCTCTTCACGTCGGTCACGGTGCCAATGACGGAACTGCCGATGGGAATGACGATATGCCTGTCGATCACGATGGGGAAAACGGTCTCGAGATAGATGCGATCGCCAGGCGCGGAGTGTTTGGTGCTTACGCTGTTGATGAGTCCGAGAGGAATATGCGTGCCGGTCTGCACGGTGAAGGTGGCCGGCGCGACAGCCGCTCCGGGCGGCGTACTTTCATTCGGCGCGGCTCCGTTGGGCGCGAGACTATTCTGCGCGAATGCGTTGACCCCGGCGAATGCACCGACCATGGCGAAAGCGCCCACGAGCATGAGGTGAGCGGCTGCGCGCAATCCGGACAGGGAAATCATAAGTACCTCTTAGTATTGTAATTGCTCCGGCGGCGCGAAAGTTTCGCTCAGTTTGTATATAGTTGAACCCCGGCGGGGCTGGACTGATTGCCGATGACGATCTGCAGTCTGCGGATCGGATGGAACGGGATCCGGCAGTGCGACATTGATCTGGTACAAGCCGGCGAATCCCGGCGTGACCCCCGCATAGTAGATGCTCGCCCCCGGCAGCGGAATGCCGTTGAGCAGGATCTGCAGCTGCGACGCATAGAGGATGCTCGCCGCGGTCTGCGGCAGGGCGCCCGAAGAAGTGTCCGGCACGGTGCGTCCCAAACCCGCGGCGTACAGCACAACCACTTCTCCGCCCTGCGCGGGCGCGGCCGGGGTAATCAGGCTGCCATCGGCGTGTTCGGCCACGGCGAAGTTGCCGTTCCACTCGAAGAGGCCCGGCGCCGTCACTGCGAGCGGAACGACGACCGATGGTTGTCCGTCCGGCCCGGTGGGTCCGGCGACTCCCTGGCGCGCCACCAGGACAGTGGCCGAGGATGCCGTGATCTCGTAGGGGATCAGGAAATTGATCTGACCCGGAGACACATACATCAGGTGACAGACTATTGCATCGACGTAAACGGAAACGCCGTCGAGCGTCGTCGGCAGCGTGCCGCCGTTCAGATTCGCTTCGGTGACCGCCTGGGTTGTCCAGGAAAGATTGGAGCCATAAATCGTCGCGATGGTATTCGGGGCCAGGGTTCCCGCGAGCTGCGTGGCGCCCTGCACCACACCGGCGGCAGTGAAGGATGGCGCGTTTGGCGGCGCAATCTGGGCGCTCGCGTTATCTGCCAGCAAGCGAAGAAAAACAATGGGAACGATCGTCCAATACGGCCCGCGCATAACGCTCGATAAACGGTTAGTCGAGGGTCGACCGAAAATTCTCTATAGTCCCGCGGCGAGAGCCGACCGGGATACGGCGGCCAGGGCCTTCTTCGTCACGGTTGTCAACGGAACGTTCGCCCGTTCCGACGGGCCGAACCATTTTCCGGGCGGCAGAGCCGCGTCTGCGGGTTGAGCACACCAGACCTTGACGCTGAATCGATCGTTCACGATCTGATGCCGGAACTCCGCCAGTTTCCGCCGCCGCAGTTTTTGAAAACCAGGGACTTGATGCGTTGCCGGCAATTCCCAGAAATCCGCCAGGCGTTTTTCGCCGGAGGAACGCTGGATCAGAAAGATCGACGAGGGTTCGACCTTGATGAGCAGCAGGTCCAGCGTCACAGCGCGCGCCTTCTGCTTCTGGCTTTTAACCGGCAATTCGCGTTCGGTCCCGGCGGCGCGCGCGGCGCAGAATTTTTCAACCGGGCAGGCGCCGCAAACGGGCGCGCGCGGGAGGCAAACGGTTGCGCCCAGTTCCATCATGGCCTGATTGAAATCCCCCGGACGCCGGGTATCCAGTAATTCGCCGGCGAACTCGCCGAACCGGCGCCGCGCCGCGGGAGAAGCGATCTCGGACGCGTCGTTCGTCAGGCGGCTGATCACGCGCAGTACATTGCCGTCGACTGCGGCGTGCGGCGAGTCGAGAGCGATGCTCGCGATAGCGGCCGCCGTGTAAGGGCCGGCGCCGGGCAGCGCCAGCACTTGCGCATAAGTCGACGGCACACCCGATGCGGCCATTTGTTTCGCCGCGCGATGCAGATTCCGCGCCCGGCTGTAGTAACCGAGGCCGCTCCATAAAGTAAGGACATCGTTCTCCGGCGCGGCGGCAAGCGACGCGATCGAGGGGAAGCGATCGAGAAAGCGGCGATAGTAGGGAATCGCCGCCTCCACGCGAGTCTGCTGAAGCATTACCTCGGAGATCCAGACGGGGTAAAAGTCGTTCGTCTCGCGCCAGGGAAGATCGCGCCGCGCGGCATCGTACCAGCCGAGCAAGGCCCGGCGGAATGCGGGCTTATGCAGGCCCAAGTACCTGGACGAATTCGGCGATCACGCGGAATTCATCGGCCGTAAGTTCAAACGCGGGAAACTCGCGATTCAGCGGTTCGAGGCGAATCGCGCCTTCGCGCTCGGCGGATTCAACCAGATGACCCTGGCGGGCGTAGCGCTTCACCGTGTACCGCGACGAAAAATCGCTCTCGCCGGACTTCTCGATAAGCAGCATACGGCCCTTTCTCGATCCTGTCACCGGCGCCCGGAAAATGCAGGCGCTGCCATCCGGGATCAGCGGTTCCATGGAGCGGCCGACCACAGTAGCGACAAACATGCCATCGGTCAGGCGCAGATTCCCGGGCGCGCGCACCCACCGCTCGGCTTCCTGTCCGCTCTCCATCAATTCGCCGAACTTCGTCGCCGCCGCGCGCAAACTGTAAACCGGCAGATGCGTCACGAACGGGCGCACGACCGGATCCACGATCTCATCAAAAAGCCGATCCACCGTGGCGCGGGCGTCGCCGGAATAAGCAATCCGGCTGCGATCGCTCACGCGCAGAAAATGGGACAAGCTGTCTTCGAACGAATCCAGCAGGGCCAGACCTCCGATTTCGCGACCCTTCAGTCGCAGATCGTCCGCCAGCGCATCCAGAATATCGAGATCCCGTTCTTCCAGATCGCCGAGCTCCCCCGACGCAGGTTGATCGCGCAGCCGGAAGGTCAACTCACTTGTCTCTTCATCCGCCAGAAGGATTCCGTATGGGACCGGACGCAAGCCGGGGCCAGCGACTTCGAGCGTCGCCCACGCCGCATGCCGCTCGGCGCCGGCGGAACGTTTTGCGCGAATCGGGACGACAGCCGCTGGCATGGGAATTCTTTACTGGCTATATGTTAGCTGGTTTGATCGGGGGAAGAAATATCTCTTTCCCCCCGGCGAAGCCCGCGGTCCCCCCGGTGAAGCCCGGGGTCCGCCCGGCGAAGCCCGCCGAGGTCAAACGACCAGCGCCGGGATCAATTGGGCGGCGCAAAGGGGAAATAACCCTCGCGGTAGCGAAGCTGCGCCGTGGGCAGATTCACGGTGACTTTGATGTGTCGAAACTGCTTCGCTTCCGAACCCGCCGCGATGTCGGGCGTATAGCGGATTACATACTGGGTCGTGATGTCGCCGGACAGACTGGCGACGGAACGGAAAATGGCGCTCGATATTTCGGCGGTATAGCCGCCGGTGCCCACGGTCAGGGCGTAATTTCCGTCGTCCGAAGGCTGGGAGAGATAACCGGAAACATCTTTGTAGGCGTTGTTCAGCGGCGTTTCCACCTTGCCGCCAGTCGCCTCCGTCAACGCCGTCAGGTCGTCCTCGCTTTCGGTATGGAAACCGAACGCGATCGTGCTCATGGCATAAATCGTCACCAGATTGCGCTGGGCGATCTCAATCACTTCCTTGAGCGATTTTTTGCTCGCGGTGTCGTGGCCGTCGCCGATCACTATGATGATGCGGCGCGGCTCGTACGGTTCGCCGCTGATGGTTTTGCGGCTGGTGCAGGCCGTATAGATCGCGTCAAAAAGCGCCGAACCGCCGGCCGGTTTGGTGTGGCTCAGTTTCTCGACCATTTTCTCCGAATCGCTGCTGGTGTCCGCCACCAGCTGCGGTTCGTTGCCATAAGTAATAAGGTAGCCGCTGTATTTTTTATCCCCGGGGAGCAGGTTCAGAATGAGTTCGGTGGCCGCTTCCTTGTACTTGTCCCAGTGGATCTTCATCCCGTTGCTGGTATCGATCAGGAAGCCGATCACCACAGGCTGCGACTGCTCGTGGCTGAAAAAATCGATCTTCTGTTCCTTGTTTTCGTCGAAGATGTGGAAGTCGTTCCGCGTCAGGTTGGAGATGAATCGACCCTTGTCGTCCGTCGCGGTAATGGGAACGATGACTTCATTGACGGAAACCCGGATGGGCGCCTGCGCTTTGGCCAGGGGTCGCAGCGCGACCATGGCCGCCACTGCCAGAGCGGCCAGCGACAGAGCGGCGGAAAAAGCCAGTTTGGGGCGAAACATGAGGACTCCGTTAGAATTCTATTCTACTCGCTTCGAAAATCCCATTTCAGACACCGCGCTCCGGAGCGGCAATGTCCCCGATTCCGTTTGTAGTATCCTGTGGTTTCGGCCATTCAATATCAAAATCCCGAGGTACGCCTGTCATGTCGCTCACATGGAAATCGCTGGCACCGGCCAGTTTAGCCGTCAGTTTCAGCCTGTTGCTGTTTTCGCTTCCTGCGTTCGCGCAGACGACGATCATCGAGGGCATCGTCAAAGATCCCGACGGCAAGCCCCTGCCGGGCGCCATCGTGAAGATCGAGCGCACCGACATCAAAGGAAATTACCAGGTCAAGACGGACAAGAAAGGCCACTACGGCCACTACGGCCTGCCGATTGGAACGTACGACGTGACGGTCCTCGTTGACAACCAGGTGAAAGACCTCATGAAGGGCATCCGGACGACGACTTCGATGCCCATCGAGCAGAACTTCGACCTTAAGGCGGCCACGGCCGCCACGGGAGGCCCGATTACCGCGGAGCAGGAAAAGGGCATGACGAAGGAGCAGAAGGACGCCTACGAGAAAGCCAACAAGGCGCGCGAAGAGCAACTGGCCAAAAACAAGGAGCTCAACGACGCCTATCAGGCCGGCAAGCAGGCGCTCGACGCGAAGATGTACGACGCGGCCATCGAGAACTTCAATAAGGCTGCGATGCTCGACGACAAGCAAGTCGCAGTCTGGAGCGGTTTGGCCGATGCCTACATCGGAGCCGCCGCCACCAAGACCGGGGCGGACGCTTCGGCGCTCTACGACAAAGGCTTCGACGCCTTCCGCAAAGCCATCGAACTCAAGCCCGACGATCCCGCGTACTACAACAACTTTGCGCTGGCCCTCGCCAAAGACAAAAAGCTCGACGACGCGAAGACCAATCTCGCGAAAGCCATTCAACTCGATCCCACGGGCGCGGGCAAGTACTACTACAATATGGGCGCGCTGCTGGTGAACGGCGGTCAGAGCGAAGCCGCGGGCGAGCAGTTCAAAAAGGCTATCGACGCCGATCCGACTTATGCCGACGCGCAGTATCAATATGGACTTTATCTGACGTCGAAGGCGGAGACCGACAAATCCGGCAAGATTACGCCGGCGCCGGGAACCATTGAGGCTCTGCAGAAGTATCTCGATCTGAAACCGGACGGCCCGTTCGCGCCTTCAGCGAAGGAATTGATTGCCAGCCTCGGCGGGACCGTCAACGCGACCTTCAGTAATCCCAACGCGAAGGGCAAGAAGAAGTAGCGGGATCCCAGGAGGCCCGGGGCGCCTCGTCTTCATGTTCTCTTTCATCGAGAGACTGATCCTCTTCCTGATCGCGATTTCCGTGATCCGGTCGGTGATCCGTTTTCTGCAGGGTCTGGGATCGCGTATGAGCACGCAATCCCGGCCCCGCGTAAATCATTCCACCGGGGGCCCGGGCGCCACCATGCTGCAGCAGGACCCCGTATGCGGAACCTACGTGGCCATCGATTCTTCGTTGAAGACGATCGTGAACGGCAAGGTCATGCACTTCTGTTCCGCCGAATGCCGGGACAAGTTTCGCGGCTGAACTTACCACAAATTGCGTAACCTCCAGATTGACAATCTGTTTTCGGAGCTGACGCGCAACTCCGCATTCCAATCCCTGGCCGGACGCATTCTCTCGCCGGACACCGCGCCCGGGGTGCTGCGCCTTTCCGGCCTCACGCTGACGGCGAAGGCTCTCTATGCGGTCCTGCTGCACCACGCGACCGGGCGTCCCCAGCTGATCGTGGTGGATGGCAACAAGCAGGCCGAGGCGCTGTTTCCGATGCTGCAGACGTTCGCGGGACTGGTGGATTCCGCCGATGGGGGCCCCGGGAGCGCCCCGCTGTTGTTACCCGCTCTCGATGTTCTGCCGGGGCAGAACATGTCGCCCCACGCCGAGATCCTCGCTACCCGGGCGACGGCCCTTTCGCAACTGGCGGATGGCACGAGCGGAATTATCCTCGCGCCGGCCGCCGCCGCGCTCACGCGCATGGAAGCGCCGCATTACTACCGCCAGCTGAAACAAACGCTTCGCGTCCGTGACGAGGTGCCCCTCGAAGATCTGGCGGCTCACCTCGAAAGCGTCGGCTATCAGCGCCGCGATCCCGTGGAAATGGCCGGCGAGTACTCCATTCGTGGAGGCATTCTCGATGTCTTTTCGCCCGAGGAAGCGCAACCGGTGCGCGTCGAGTTCTTCGGCGATGAAATTGAATCCATCCGCCGTTTCGATCCCGAATCGCAGCGCTCCATTCACAAATTGAATGAGTGCGTGCTGCAGCCGCTCAGCGAGTTTCAGACATCCCGGGTGTTGCTCGGGGAACTTGCCGGCCGGCTGCGCGAAGCGGGCGCGCGCAGCCGCGATCTGCCTCCTCCTGGCGAGACATTCGCCGGTTGGGAATTGCTCGTGAGCGCGGTGCGCCCGCGCGGTTCTTCCATTCTGGAGTTCCTCGACAAGCCTCTCATCCTGATCGACGAGCCGGAACTGACCCGGGCGGCGGCGGACCGGCTGTGGACGCGCCTGCGGGATTCCGCGGCGGCCGCGGGCCTCGATCCGGCATCGGCCATGCTCGAGTGGGACCAGTTCGGCGATCTGGCGGCTGCGCGCGGGGTGTTGGAATTGCGCCACCTCGACGTCGGCGAGGTTTCCATGCAGACCGGCGACGACGTGTATCACATCTCGACGCGGCCTTCGATGGCGTTCCACGCCAATCTGCAGGTAGCTATCCGCGAAGCGAAGACACTGCTCGAATCCGGCAGCCGGCTCGCGTTCTTCGCGCCCACTTCGGGCGAGGTCGAGCGCCTCGCGGACGTATTCGCCGAATATTCGATTCCCTACCAGATCGACCTGCGCGGCGAACAGGTTCCCGACTATCTGCAGCAGCGTGCCCAATCCCTGAACGCGGGCATCGCGCTGATCCGCGGAGAAGTGGCGCGGGGAACCGTGTTCCAGCAGGGCCGACTCGCCATCTTCGGCGCGGAGGATCTCTTCGAGTCCGCGGATACGGTGGCGAAGCCTGGCAAGTCTCACGTGGGAACGTTCTCCGCCGACCAGTTCGATTTGAAGGCCGGCGATTACGTGGTGCATGTGGAACACGGCATCGGCCAGTTCATCGGCATCCGCGAAATCGCCCAGGGCGACGCCCGGGGCGATTACATGCTGATCGAATACGCGGGCGGCAACAAGCTCTACGTGCCGCTTTCGCGCATGGATCTGGTGCAGCGCTTTCGCGGCGAGGGGGAATCGAAGCCCGTTCTGGACAAAATGGGCGGAGCCACGTGGAGCCGCACGCGCACCCGCATCAAAGCCAAAATGCGCGATATGGCGGAAGAGCTTCTCAAGCTCTATGCGGCGCGCCGTCTCGCCCCGGGGTTCACATTTTCGCCCGACAGCAACTGGCAGCGTGAATTTGAGGACGCCTTCGAATTCACCGAAACGCGCGATCAGAAAGCCGCCATCGCCGATATCAAACGCGACATGGAAAGCCCCCAGCCGATGGATCGGCTGCTTTGTGGCGACGTTGGCTACGGCAAGACTGAAGTCGTCATGCGCGCGGCATTCAAGGCTATGGGCGACGGCAAGCAGGTCGCCGTGCTGGCGCCGACCACTGTGCTTTGCTTCCAGCACTTTCAGACATTCAAGAAGCGCTTCCAGCCTTTTCCGGTGCGCATCGAAATGCTCAGCCGGTTTCGCAGCGCCAAAGAGATCAAGGAAGTCCTGCACGATATCGGCGAGGGCAAGGTGGATCTGGTGGTCGGCACGCACCGGCTGTTTTCGAAAGACGTCGCGTGGAAGGATCTCGGCCTCGTCATCATCGACGAAGAGCAGCGTTTCGGGGTGAAGCACAAGGAGCGGTTGAAGGAAATCTGCAAGGGCATCGACGCCATCGCCATGAGCGCCACGCCTATTCCGCGTACCTTGCACATGTCGCTGCTGGGTCTGCGCGATTTGTCCGTAATCGAAACGCCCCCCAAGGACCGGCTGGCGATTCAAACCGTCGTCGCACCGTTTGCGCCGGATGTAATCCAATCGGCGATCGAACTGGAACTGGCGCGCGGCGGTCAGGTTTATTTCGTGCATAACCGCATCGATTCCATCTGGCACCGCGCCTCGATGATCCAGGAGATGTTTCCCGAAACTCGCATTGGCGTCGGGCACGGCCAGATGGCGGAGGCGGAGCTGGAAAAGGTCATGCTGCAGTTCATGCGGCACGAATTCAACGTATTCGTCTCGACCACCATCGTCGAAAACGGACTGGATATTCCGCTCGCCAACACGATCATCATCGAGAACGCCGAGCGCTATGGATTATCCGAGCTTTACCAGTTGCGCGGCCGTGTGGGCAGATCCAACCGGCGCGCGTATTGTTACCTGTTCGTCGAACCGGATTCGGAGCTGACGGAAGTCGCGCGCAAGCGCCTCGCCGCATTAAAGGAGTTCAGCGATCTCGGGGCCGGATTCAAGATCGCGGCTCTCGATCTGGAATTGCGCGGCGCGGGCAATCTGCTCGGCGGCGAGCAGCACGGCCACATCAATGCGATCGGATTCGACATGTACGTGCGCATGCTGGAAGACACGGTACGCGAACTGCGTGGCGAGGAAGTGGCTCCCGAGATTCATTCCTCGCTGAACCTCGGGCTGGATCTGCGCATTCCGGCCTCCTATATCTCGGATGAGAATCAGCGGCTGCGCGCCTACAAACGAATCGCCCAGGCAGTCGACGACGGCGAACGGGAGAAAGTGGAGCAGGAGCTCGCCGATCGCTACGGGCCGGTTCCCGATGATGTCCGCCATCTGCTGGCTTATTCCGCGATAAAGACCGCGGCCGAAAGGATCGGGATCGAGGCCATCGACCGGCGTCACTCGGTACTCAACGTCAAGTTCCACGAAGAAACGCGCGTCGACGGAGAAAAGCTGATGGCTCTGGTGAGCGGAACTCCCGGCGCTCAGTTCACGCCCGCGGGGGTTCTGCGCTTGCCCGTGGATGGGGCGGGTACGCCGGCGGCTATCCTCGAGTTGATTGAACAGAACCTGATCGCCCCTCTGGCCTGACCTGGTTGTCCGCCGGGTTCTAATGGTGGAATGAGAGCCGCCATCGCCTTCCTGACGTTCTGCGCCTTGCCGCTGGCTGCGCAGACGCCTCGTCCCATCGTGCTGCATGCCGCAAGGCTCATCGAGGTCGAGACGGGGAACGTTCTCACGCCGGGCGAGATTCGCGTCGAAGGCAATCGAATTGTCGAAGTCGGAACGGGCGTGAGGCGTTCATCCGGCGCGGAGATTGTCGACCTGGGCGACAGCACTCTGCTTCCCGGCCTGATCGATGCGCACGTGCATCTGTTCCTTCATCCCGGAGCCGAGGATCTGCAAACGGTTCAGGAATCGGTCCCGCAGCGCACCATCATGGCCGCGCTCGCCGCGCGCGACGATCTGATGGCCGGTTTCACGGCTGAGCGGGATATGGGCACCGAAGGCGCGGGATCGGCGGACACGGCGGTGCGCAACGCCATCGATCAGGGCCTGATTCCGGGACCGCGAATGCGCATCAGCGGCAACGCCATCGATATTCTCGGCGGCCACGAAGACGCGCTCGGCTTCAATCCCGCTCAGGCTGTCTTGCCCAACGCCACCCAGGCCAACGGCGCGGGAGAACTGGTCAAGGTCATCCGGCAGCAGTTGAAGGAAGGCGCCGACTTCATCAAGATTTACGAAACCGGACACGACGAGATCCGGAACGGCGAATGGCGGACGCCATTCCAGTACACCGAGGCCGAGTTACAAGCGGCCGTGGATGAAGCCGCGCGCGTGGACAAGCGCGTCGCGGTGCATGCGACCGGCGAGCCGGGTACGTTGTACGCGGCGCGGGCAGGCGTGGCTTCAATCGACCACGCCGACCAGCTCAGCGACGAAACCATGCGCATCATGCACGAAAAGCATATCTTCGCGGTACCTACGTTCGCCATCATGGATTATTTCGCCGAACACGCGGCTTCGCCGGAGCAGGCCGGGAGGTACCACGCCCAGATCGATATCCATGTGAAAGAATTCCGCAGGCAACTGGCGGCGGGAATTCCGATCGCGATGGGATCGGACGTGGGGCCGTTTCCACATGGAACGCAGGCGCGTGAACTGGTGCTGATGGTGAAGTACGGAATGACACCGCTGGCGGCGTTGCAGGCCGCAACGCTGAACGGAGCCGCGCTGCTCGGATGGGAACAGCAGATCGGCCGGCTGAAGCCAGGCTACTTCGCCGATATCGTCGCAGTGCCCGGCGATCCGCTCAAGGATATCGCGGAAACCGCGCACGTGAGTTTCGTCATGAAGAATGGGGCTATCATACGGCGCTAGAGAGGCCTGCGGGGTCGCTGTTCCGACACAACTGGCCGAGAGCGGACAGGCTGGTGGTTTTCAACCGGGCGCCTCAGGCTTCACCGCGTCCCGGGCCCTTACGATTCAACAACCGGGATTTGGCTGGCAATTTGCCCTTTAACCACCGAGGCGCGATCCGCCAAAGGGAGCTGGTGTTATGAAGGATACAAATCTTTTCCATTGCGGAGCGAAACGGGCGACAAGCGTGGTGTGTGCGGCGTCGCTGCTACTGTTCACATGCGGAGCGCCGGTCTTCGCGCAGTATCCGGCCGCTGGACAGTATCCTCAATATCCCGCCCCCGGCCAGTATCCCGGACCATCGCAGTATCCGGCGCCTGGACAGTACCCGGCGTATGGACAATATCCCGCACCCGGCCAGTATCCAGCATCTGGACAGTACCCAGCGTCTGGTCAATATCCATCATCCGGCCAGTATCCAGCGTCTGGTCAATATCCAATTCCCGGGCAGTATCCGCCCGCTGGTCAATATCCTTCAACGCCGCCGCCCAACTCACAACAGTCCGGGCAACCTTTGCTCGCGCCCGCCCAGCTGGACAATCTCGTCGCGCCCATCGCGCTCTATCCGGATCCGCTGCTCGGCCAGGTTCTGGCCGCGTCGACCTATCCGCTGGAGGTAGTGGAAGCGCAGCAGTGGCTGCAACAGAATGGTAATCTGCACGGCGCCGATCTCATGAACGCCGCCAGGCAGCAGAACTGGGACCCGAGCGTGCAGGCGCTGGTCGGATTTCCGGATGTTCTGGCGATGCTGAATCGCGACGTGCAGTGGACCACAGACCTCGGTAACGCTTTTCTGGCGCAGCAACAGGACGTCATGAACGCCGTGCAGCAGATGCGAATACGCGCGCAACAGAACGGCAGACTCTCGTCCAATGGGCAGGAGACGGTGACCACACAGACGCAGAATGGACAGAGCGCCGTGGTCATTGAGCCCACCAGCCCGCAGACGGTTTACGTTCCCGTTTACAACCCGGACTACGTCTGGGGTCCTCCGGTGGTGGGTTATTATCCGCCTCTCTGGTACCCGAGCATCGGGTTCGGCATTGGTTTCGGGCCTGGAATTTTCCTCGGCGCACTCTTCCCGGGATGGGGCTTTGGCTGGGCTGGTTGGGGTCTGGGCTGGGGTTGGGGCCTCGGCTGGTTCGGCGGCGGACTCTTCCTGAACGCCGGCTTTTTCAATCATTTTGGATTTCACGGCCTGTTCGGCGCCGGTTTCGCCGGCCGCGCAGCCTGGCAGCATGATCCATATCATCGCGCGGGCGTGCCATACGCCAATCGCAGCGTTGCGGCGCGATTCAACAACTCGCGTTTCAGTGCCGGCCGCTTCGATCGGGCAGGGTTCAGTGGATTGCGCTCGTTCGCGGCGGCAGGGGCGCGGGCATACAGCGGAGGCGCTTCGTCGTACGCACGTGGATCCGCTCCCGCATATCGGGCTGGCGGCGCATCGGCAGCCGCCGGGCAACGCTTCAGCGGGGGTGAATCGTCCGCCGCAAGGAGTTTCGCGTCGCGCAGCTACTCGGCCCCGAGATCTTACGGAGCCGAATCCGGCGGCGGCCGTTCGTTCGGGGGCAGCTCCCGTTCGTTCAGCAGCGGCCACTCGTCCGGCGGCGGGCATGCCTCCGGGGGCGGTCATTCATCCGGTGGGCATGGCGGCGGTCACGGCGGCGGTCACGGCGGACGGCGATAATCGCGCTCCGCATGCATTTTCTGCGGGGATCAGAGCGTGACCAGTCTGGTCCCCGCCAGCCCGTCGATGGTTTCCCGTTGCCTGAGGGCGTCCTCGAAATTGCGTCTGGCGACCCGGGCATGTTCTCGCGCGAGAGTCTCCGCGCGCATGCCCTCGCGGTTCGCAATGGCGTCCACGATGCCGCAATGCTGATCGGCGGAGATCAGAAACAACTCGCGTAAATCGGTCGAAATATACTGCCGGTTCAGAAAGGCGCTGGGCGAGGCAAACGGCAGACAGCAGGCCCGGTCGATGGCTCGCCGAAGCATGCGGTTCTGCGCCAGATCGAGCAGGGCGGAATGAAACCGCGCGTTCAGATCGATGTAATGCGTGAAGACCTCGATCGTCATTCTCGGCCTGCGCACCAGGGCCAGAATTTCCTGGCTCAGGGCCTGGATGGCCGCCAGACTCTTCGGGTCGTTGAGGCGCTCGGCGGCCATGCGGGCCGCGGCGCCTTCAAGAAGGCCGCGCAACTCGATCGAATCGTAGATGTCTTCCACCGAGAAGCGCTGAACCCGGAAACCGCGCTTCGGGAGCGCCTCCAGAAAACCCTCGTTCGCCAGTCGTTCGAGCGCGAGGTGAAGGGGAATACGCGAGATGTTCAGCTCCGCCGAGAGCGGGACTTCGCGGATCTTCTCTCCCGGCCGCAAGCGGCCCTGCACCAGCATCTCCCGCAATGCGAGCGTGGCGCGCGCCGTCTGCGAGGAAGCTCGCGATTCCCTTCCGGAGTCGATCTTTCGAATCGTGCGACTGGGTCTCACCTGCGCGCTTGAGCTCATGTTCGTTATATCATCAAGGTGCGCGAGCCTCTACAAAAACCTGACGTGGAGTCCCGGCGCCCGGGCGGCTTTGACAGCCCGGCAGCATAACGATAGACCTAACCATCACAGCAGCACGTAACTGAACCAGTAGAGGGCAAAA
>CAWBIS010000250.1:0-4206 GCA_963788485.1 Terriglobia bacterium | reverse complement strand
CGTGCCCCGTGCCGTCGTGCTGGCGACGGATGTCTGGACCACCGCCAACGGGCTGATCACCGCGCTGCCGTCCATCGGCCGTCGGGTCGAAGGCTTGGCAGCGGGCGTTCGCGCCATCACACTCGTGGCAGTCGCCGGTGCGTCCGAGGAACAGGTGTTCGATACGCGAGCAGATCACCATTGTCTGGGTCCATCGCCTTCCTGACGAGACCACCAGTCCCCAACCGTTGGTGGACGCGCTGAAGCTTTGGCGCTCGCGAGAAGTTACCCAGGTCTGCTTTTCAGAACTGACCCCGTTATGATTCCGAAGCTCAATCGCCGCCGGATGCTCACCACGAGCGGAAGCGCCCTGGGAATCCTGGCCCTGCAACGTATGCTCCGCGCCGAGGGGCAACCGCCGGGCGCCCGGATGGCCACTCTGAGCGCTTACATGAGCGCCGCGGCCAACAAGCCTCTGCCCACCGAGGTCATCGAAAAAACGAAACACATCGTCCTCGATACCTTCGCCGCCATGATTTCGGGCTCCGAACTCCCGCCAGGTAAATTCGCCATCCGGTTCGCGCGCACCTACGGCGGCGAAAGGATTGCGACTGTCGCCGGGTCGAACGTGGTCTGCGGGCCGATTGAAGCCGCGCTCGCCAACGGCATGCTGGCGCACTCCGACGAAACAGACGACACGCACGCACCTTCGCAATCGCATCCCGGCGCTTCCGTCGTGCCTTCAGCTCTCGCGGTTGGAGAAAAATTCGGCATCGACGGCACGCGGTTCCTGCGAGCCGTAGCGCTGGGCTACGACATCGGTCCGCGCGTCACCATGACTCTCGGCAAACTGCAATACATGATGGCCAGCCATCGCAGCACGCACGCTCTCTCCGGCACATTCGGCTCGGCCGCGGCCGCCGCCTGCGCCGCGGGACTCAACACCCAACAGATGCGCTGGCTGCTCTCCTGGACCGCGCAGCAGGCTTCCGGCCTCGCCTCCTGGCAGCGGGACACCGAACATGTGGAAAAGGCCTTCGACTTCGGCGGCATGCCCGCGCGCAACGGCGTTACCGCGGCTCTGCTCGTCGCGGCCGGCGCCACCGGCGTGGACGACGTCTTCTCCGGCACGGATAATTTTTTCGAAGCCTTCGGGCCCATGAACAGCCCGGACATACTGATCGACGAGCTCGGCGAGCGCTACGAGATTACCCGCACCCAAATCAAGAAATGGACCGTCGGCGCGCCCATCCAGGCGCCGCTCGATGGTCTCGACCTGCTGCTGAAGAAATACCGGTTCAAACCCGCCGACGTGCGCCAGATCGTCGTGAAGGTACCCACGGACGAAGCCAGGATCGTGAACAACCGCGAGATCTCCGACATCAACCTGCAGCACCTGATGGCGGTCATGCTGATCGACCGCACGGTCACTTTTGGCGCCGCGCACGATACCGCGCGTATGCAGGACCCGGCGGTGCTCAAAGAACGCGCCAAGGTGCAACTGATCGGCGACGACGAACTGGAGCGGCACATGCCGGATCGCGAGGCGATCGTCGAAGTTACGCTCACCGACGGCGTCAGCCATAGCGAGTACGTGAAGACCGTGCGCGGCAGCGCGGGCAATCCGATGACACGCGAAGAAGTGATAGCCAAGGCACGCGACCTGATCACGCCCGTGCTTGGCGGCGCGACATTCGAGAAACTGTCGGCTCAGGTCTTCAATCTCGAAAAAACGAACTCAATCAGGCAGGTAAGGCCGCTGCTGCAGAAAGCGTGATCAAGCCGGTTGAGAATCCACGTACCGCCGCACCACCCAACCCAGTCCAGCCAGGAACAAAAGCGTAATCGTGCTCCACGGCGCAAATGTGCAAAGCGTGCGATAGCCCATATCGCTGACCGTCGGCGAGGAATATGGCAGCAACGTCACTCCCGCAAGCACCGCCAGCAGAATGCTCGCGGCGAGTAGAATCGAGCTCAGAGTCTGCCGGGACATCTCACCACAACCTTATTTGCCACCATATACGATTCTGCCTCCGACCATCGTGATCGTGGGTTTGATCTCCGCGATCTGGTCCGCCGGGGTCGTCAGATAATCGCGATCCAGTACGATCAGGTCGGCCAGCTTGCCCGGCTGAATTGAGCCCAGATTGTCCTCCTGAAAAACAAAGTAAGCGTTCTTACGGGTATGTGCGATCAGGGCGTCTTCGCGGCTGATAGTCTGCCGGTTGACCTTCGCCCCCCCGGCCATCTTTCCGGTGACGGCGAACCGCAGGGTCGTGAACGGCAGGACCTGGTTGGCCGCCGTGCCATCCGTCCCCAGACCCCACACGATCCCGCTGTTCTGAATCGTGCGAAACGGTGGCATGTCGTATGCGCCGTCCCCGAACTCGTCGTGCATGATTCCGCCATTGATTACGGCCCACGGGTGAATGGCCGCATACATCCCAAGCTTCTGCATGCGCTCCAGTTGTGTCGCGTCCACCTGGTTCAGATGCGCGAAAACCCAGCGCAGATTTTTCATCGGAAACCGCTTGTTGATCGCTTCGATCTGATCCAGGAACGCGTTGATCGTATCATGCAGCTCCGCATGCACATGCAGCGGCAAGCCGGCCTTCGCAATCTCCGTCGCCATGCGCCGCCACTGCTCCAGTTGCTCGGGCTGCGGATTCGACTTCGTCGCGAACATCGGGTCATGCAGCGGCGAATAAACGGTCTCGCCGAATGCAACTGTATCGATGTATGGATCGCCCTGAAACAGGGTCGGCTTCATCGCGGCGACCTGCGGAATCCATTGGTCAACCTGTCCGGGCGTCGCCGCGCCCGCACCCTCAATACAAAAGACACGTATATTCAGACGCCCTTCCGCTTTCCATTTTCGGAAAATTTCGAGCGCCGCAGCGTCGCAACCGGGAACTCCGACCGCGGTGACGCCCCCGCGATTCATCTCGGCGACCAAAGCCCGCGCGCTCGATTCAAGCTGGTCTGGAGCCACTCTCGGCAGTTTCGACGCCACCGCGCGCGTTCCGGCGATGTCACCGCGCACAATCCCCAGCGGCCGTCCCGCGCTATCGCGCAAAATCGAACCCTGCAGAAATCCCGGTGGATCGGGCGCGTTCGCCTCTATCCCAAGCTCGTGCAGCGCCCGGCTGTTCAGGAAGACCTGATAATAGGACTCTTGCAGCGCGACCGGATTACCTGGCGCGATCTGATCCAGTTCCTCGCGCGTAAACGCGCGCGGATCGTCGGCGAACTGCTGATGCGCCCAGCCGCCGATGTTGTAAACCCATTCGCCCGGCGGCGTCGCTTTCGCCCGCGCGCGCAGCATGTCGACAGCCTGCTTTCGCGATGAAATCCCATCCCAACGCACCTCCCGCGTCCACGTGGAGGCGGCCCGCAGCAGATGTATGTGGTTGTCGATGAGCCCGGGTACCACGGCGCGTCCGCCGAGATCCATGCTCCGCGTATTCGCTCTTGCCAGCCGTGCGATCTCTTCGTTTGACCCCACGGCCACAATGCGCTCGCCCTGGACGGCGACGGCCTGAGCGATGGAAAACCGCTCATCCACCGTGATGATCTTTCCGTTCCGGAGAATCAGGTCCGGCGCGCTCTGCTGCGCCTGCGCGATTCCCGCGAGAAGCGCCGCGGCCATGAAAATCCGGCTCACGCGCATCTCATTTGCCCGGCAGATGCCGCATGTCCTTCTCGTTCTCGTTGCAGGTGAACTCAAGAATCTCAGTATCCAGCATCAGATGCATTCTCTGAGTCGTGGTGGTCCAGGGCTTCGCATAAGCGCCGGGGTCGTCGATGGTCGCCCGCACCTCGAGGTTTCCGAAACTGGCGCGCCGGAATCGCTCCGTCACATGCAGGGCCTCGGTCGCGGGATGGCCCTTCGTCGTATCCAGCCACGTCTTGCCGTTGAAACCCGACGTCTCGACCACGAGTGTGTCGCCTTCCCACGTTCCGGTCGAATAGCCCAGCCAGGTCGGATTCAGGTCCTTCGCCGGCTTCCGCCCGTCCATGAAGATCTGACGGAAGAGGCCCAATTGCTCGTAGAGGATCACTACCAGTCCGGGTGTCTGAATGATCTTGAACGGAAACAGCCCATTCGTATTGACCCGCGGAACGCCATGCGGAAGGCACCGCGCCAGCGGATCGTCCGCGTGCTGGTTGTCCTCGCGTTGCTTCTCGATCGCCTGCGCCCAGGGCGTCGGCACGACCTCGCCTGGT
>CAWBIS010000249.1:0-63344 GCA_963788485.1 Terriglobia bacterium | reverse complement strand
GAGTTGTGCCGACGCCATCGGCGCCGGAGCGCCGCGGCGGATATCGACGCAGAAGCGGTTGTCCACCGTGACCGAGGCCTTATGGTGCTCCGCCTCGATGCCGTGATACAGCCGGTAATCATCGAGAGGGATATCCTGCGCGATGGCCTTTCCGTCCGCATCCTCGATGCTGACGATGCGCTTGCATACGGCGCCGTCCCAGCACCCTTCGTAATAGGAGACCTGTTCGGTATCGAAGGAGCGCGCGATGCTCAGCGCCTCGGCATCGCCCGCGGCCTCAATCTCCACGCCGCCGTAATGCGGAATGTCTTCGGCATACAGGACCGTGTAGGTTTTGAGCGGCGGAAGGGTTTTCTTGCGAATGCTCATCGGCGTTACTCCTGCTCTGGAATGTTGATGAGGATGCCTTCCTCGGTGCAGAGAACGTCGAGATCGAAGAGTTCGTCGAGATAAGGGTTGAGCGGGTCGAGGTAGTCGGTATCAAGAGCGATATAGTTGCAGCGGGTCATGGTCGTGGTTCCTTTCGTGAGTAAACCGATATGATGGAAGCGGGGCGGCGGTGAGGCCGCCCCGTGGCCGGTCAGTCGCGGGGGCGGGAGCGCTCCCAGAAGAGGCTGTGTCCCTGCTCGGAGCCGGTCTTCACCAGCCGGCAGTTGATTTTCTCCGCAAAGCTCGGATCGTCGAGGCTGACGGAGAGGTATTCCGCTCTCTCCTGCGAGGTTTTCTTCCAGGCGGCACCGATTTCGGAGGTGAAACCGTCTCCGATGTGGAAGACCCGGAAGTCGGGCGCTTTGCCGTTCTCGCCTTTCTGCGTGTTGGGCTCGAAGGTGATCTTTGCCCGGAGCGTGAGCGTTTCGATGTGGCCTGCGTAGCCGTTGCCGTCTTTTTTGAATGTGCCGATGGTAGCCATAATCTTCTCCTTTTCGTTTTGAAAGACCGCCCCATGCGGCCTCTCGATGGCACCGTGTCCGCAGGCGGAAAGCGAGTGGGTCATAGGATTTTGGCTTGCGCGAGGAATGCCCGAAGGGCAGGGGAAAATCCGTCATTGACCCTAGCGAGTGACGCCTGCAACGTGTCCGTCAAGAGAGAGAGCAGGGGTGTCTTGTGTTTTGAAAAGGAGAGTTCCTGGCGCATCAGGCATCAAACGGCGACGGTGCCTCAGCGGGAAAAATCGATGCGGGGCCGCGCATCACGACTTTGAACCCACCGCAATAACGACCAAACGCTCCCCGATGGCGGGTTTGACGGTTTCGGAGAGTGTGCCGGACAGCGAGGCGGCGGAGAAAACCCAACGGCTGCGGAAGATCCTCCGGGCCGGCGGCCGAGGTGCGCAGAGGCTGCCGAAGCGAACTGGTATGGTGACAACAGCGGTGATTCGGGTCGGTTCCCCGCGCTACGTAGTTCGACATACGGGGCCTGTTCAACCGCGGCTCATCCCGCGACGCTTATCGTCTCCGCTACCGCAACAAAACCACGCACGCCACAAACACCAGCAAAGCGACCAGGGCAACCACTTCCAACGGCGTTGGCCGGTGGAGCTTCGCCTTTCCGAGGCGTCCGAATTCGATAAATATCATTGCAACTCCCCAGCCCCATGCTACCGGGGCAGGCGCGGAAAAGCGACTGATAAAACTGGAATAACATGCTTTGCAGTCAATGACTTACGAGCGACTATTATGAGCGGAATATTATTCGTCCGGCATTAATTGAGGAAACTACGCGCCAGCGTTAGGCTTGGTATGGGAGCCACATGGAAAATCTGACGGTCGAACAGTCCGCGTTCGCGGTCGCCACACTCGAAAATCTCGTCAATGCCCGAGGATTAACGCAGAATCAGCTGGAGCAATTAGCAAGAGTAAAGCAGTCGCAAATCTCGAAGATCCTCTCCCGGCAGGCGGACCCGACACGGGAGGTGCTGGTCAAGCTGTTCAAGGCGCTCGGCCTGAAGCTGGAAGATATCCTGCACGACGCCCCGACCTCTCCGGTCGATGAAATTCTGGGTTATCTCGCCACTCCCCTGACGGCGGTGGTCGCGTCCGAACGCCAGAACACGGAACTGGAAAAGGTGGTTTGCGAACTCCGCAGGCTCGCTTCGTCACTTGAATTCATGGACCCGCGCTTCAATCTCTACTGGCCCGGCGACTACACGCACCCGACGCGGCATCCTGATTTCAAACCGAGCCAGGTCTATCTCACCGATCGGTCACGCGCCTCGACCTTTGACTTCATCGTGATTTTCTGCGCGGCGCCGAGTTACGGCGTGGGACAGGAAAACGAAATCGCCACCCAGGCGGGACTGCCGGCGCTTCGTCTCATCCCGAAAGCAATCTCGCGGATGATGTCCGGCTCATTTCTGCAGGCGATCGATGTCGAGTATTCGGGAACATTGGAGACCGGCATCGCGTTCGATGGCCAGGACGTGGTGCGGGCGCTGACGCAGATTCGGAAGACATACTTCAGGCAGAGGGCGCTTTTCCGCGGCATGAACGGCAACGACTTCGGAGACCGCCTTCGCAAGCTGCTGGATGATCGCAACGGCGATTATCTGGGATTCGCGTCCGATCTCGGCGTCAACCGGTTATACCTCGAAAGCCTGATGACCGAACCTTTCGCGGTCTCGAATCCGAGCGCGCGGCTGTTAAGGCGCATGGGCTTGCTTCTCAATGTCAGCGTCGGATACCTGCTTGGTGAGACCTTCGAGACCGACCCCGTGCTCCGGGAGAGCCTCGGCACCTGGAACAGCTGGGTCGAGTCGACGCCGGGCCTCGATGCCGGAGTCGCGAACCGCATAAAGAAGGAATGGCAGGATGAATACGGCCGGGGCCGCAAACAGGCCGTCAGCGTCGCATCGCTGCGAAACACGAATGGAGCCATGCATGCGGGAGATTGGGACCAGCGGTATCAACAAGCCACCAAATCCGGAGAACGGGCCAATGCTACGCAGCAAAAGAGACTCTTCTGACCGCGGCATAAGCACTCCGCTTGTTGATCTGTTCGTAGCCCGGACCGGCGAAACCGGGAAATCCCCCCAGGTAATAATCGAAAATCTTGTGGAGGATCTCCGGCGGCAGACCGGTCTGGCGTCCGCCCGGTCTCTCGACCGGTACCTCGAAGCCAGAAACGTAGTCGAACGATGTACCGACTCCGACATCGGCTGCGATGGATACATTGAACCGGTCGGCGCCAGTTTCGCGGAGGGATTCCGCATGGTTCTTAACGACAAAGTAGCGCCCGCGCGCCAGCGCTTCACTATCGCGCATGAAATCTGTCATACCTTCTTTTATGAACTCGTCCCCGAGCTGAAATTTACGCCGCATGCGACGGATGACAGCGAGGAAGCGCTATGCAACCACGGGGCCGCGGCCTTACTTATGCCGGCACGGGACATTGTGGCGCAGGCCAGCGGCAAGGACGTTTCCCTGGCGACGCTCGAAGCTTTGGCCGAACGCTACGAGGTCAGTCTCGAAGCGGTCTTCCTGCGCCTGCGCGGGTTGAAGCTCTGGAACTGCGAAATGTCGGTGTGGCATAGGATGATGTCGGGCGATTTTGTGTTGAGCAGGCTGTACGGATGGCTGAAAAAGGATTGGCGATGGCTCGACGATTCGATTCCAAACCGGGCCTGGTCCCGGAAGGATGGCGGCCCGATCGCGGGGAAGGCTTTTGTCTATTTTGAACGGTCCGACCAGTGGTCGGCGGCGGAGAGCATTTTTTTTCAGATCAAGAGGCGGGGCGACAATCTGGTTTCTCTATGGGCAACCCGGAAACTGGGCGGCGCGCGAAGGATGGGCAAGACAAATCAAAAGCAACTGGATATGTAGTGTGAGCAGATCGCGCCAATCCACAGGCGCTTTACGGATTCCGCGGCATCTATGCCGGTTCGTCTGACACCAGCGCGCGGCCGTCCATAAACTGCCGGGGACTGACGACCCACGTACCCCTCCAGCGCTCCGGAAAATGCCTGCGGTTGCCGGTCACGAGGTAATCGGCCCGCGCAGCCTCCGCGCATTCAAGAAAGACGTTGTCATCGGGGTCGAGCGCCGCCGTAACCCGCATCGTGGGCAGGACCAACTTCATGGCGGCGCGGATTCGGGAAACGGCAATGGTCACTTTGTCCGGATCAATGGCGAGCCGGGGACGGCGCAGCACCTCTTCATATTCGGCAAGTATGGGCTCCGAGGCATAGGCCTGTATCACGCCGCCGATCGCCAGATTGAAAACGGCCTCGGGCAGCCCGCCGGAGCGAAGCAGGGCCGAGACGATGACATTCGTGTCGAGCACGACCCGGATCATTGTCCGGGGTGCTGGTCTCGGTCACGACGTTCGCGGCGCGACGCCGCGATCTCGGCGTCGATTTCTTCCTCGGTCAGGCGGTCAAGTCCGTTTTCCTTCGCGTCCCGCTGGATGGACTTGAGCCACTCGGGAGCCGGCGGCACCGGGACGGTACGGACACTGATCTGCTCCTCGTCCGTCACCGGGCGGCCGAGCAGGCTTTCGATGGCCGTCTTCTGGACAGGCGAGAGGTCTTTGACGCTGTGGATCATACGCTTAACGCGCCTCGTGTGAGGCACCCTTACTTGTTATTATGACGGTTCATTTTAGGCGATTGGCCGGGAGTTGTCACGCGCAATCGCCGCACTGTCAAGGCGCAATCGAACGCAACGCCCCGGTGAAGGCGGCACGCCTCAGCCCGGTGCCGGGCCATTACGGCTTCCGGCTGCCCTCGCACCGCTGGCGCTTCTTATGTGTCCGGGTTCGTCCATAAGGCCTCCAAGAACCATCGCTCTCGCAGCGAAGCCGATGCTCGGAGGCGTTAAGATTCGGATATGTGGTTTGAATCCGCCGAGCAGAAATTCAACCGCCTGCGAGGGGAGATCCAAAATCTGGTCCTCCACTCATACCCAAACCCCGCCCGCGAGGGCTGCCTAGGCGACGCCGCCGTTCGGGACTACGCGGAACGGGTGGCAAACTGGGAACCCGTGGAGGACGAGGTGGCCTACCGCCACATCACGCACTGCTCGCCGTGCTACAGGGAATTCCTCAAAGTGGGCGAAGACGTGCGCGCGTCACGCGAGCAGGAACCAGCCAAACGCATTCCCTGGGGCGTCAGGAGACGTATGGGCCGTACTCTGGATCAGCTCGAAAGCCTAATGAAATTCACTCGGGATGAAGTCGCCCGCGCCGTTGCTTCGCGCCGAATCAACGTGCCTTGACGCAGATCCGCTGTGACGTCCGGCGGAAACGCCGGATAATGTCACCGCTCGCGGCTCTCCTCGCATTGCTGGCGCTCCTTATGTATCTTGTTCGTCCACATCGCCTCCGAAACCAGCGCGGTCGCAATCGAGCTGATGCGTATCCACCGCCAGCGCTTCTCCGCATCCTTGACGAACTCGCCGATAATCAGCGGTGCCAGGATGCCCGCCGTCTTCACCCAGTGGCCCGCCGCGCCCAAGGACGTGTGCGGTCTGTGGAACGCCTGCCGGTCAGAGTACGTGTTCCGGTACTCGGCGCGAAGCGATGACGGTGGCGGCATGGGTTCCTCCTGTCTGTGGGATGGTGCTGGATTGAATGGGACGGGTATCGGGCAGTTCGGTACCTTCCGAGTCCTGCGCTAGCTGCCGCTGACCTTTATCGAGGTCGAGGGCCGCGTTGAGTTGGGCTTGGCGGGAGAGAAGCTCCTTAAGCCTTTCCTCGTGCTCGAAGGCGCGGTTGAGCTGCGCCTGATAATCGGCAAGCGCCTTCTCCTGCCGCTCGATCTGGTCTTTCTCATCCCTTTCGAGCCGGTCGAGCGCCCGGAGCGTATGTTCGATGCTCTGCATCGTGCCGACGGGATTCTCGGCGTTGATGTGGGCGCGGTAGGTGTCCTTGCCGCGAATGAACAGCTCGGGCAGCTCCTGTTCGCCGTCAAAGCGCTTCATGGCGCTGCCCCGGCTCAGGATTTCAAATCCCCTGTAGCGGGCGCGGGGTTGCAGGCTCATATCGTCGCGCCATGACAGAACCGCGTGGGTCAGGGCCTTGGCGGCTTCCTCGCGCGCGCCCTTGCCCGTATAGACATGGTTGCCGACCGTCATCGTGAAGTCCTCGTCGGCATGGGCATCGCGCGTGGCGATATCGGCTTTGAGGCGCTCAAGCCCGTCTTTCGAGCGGCGGATTTTTTCGGGCAGGTTTTTGAGTTCCCAGCGGATAGTGTGCTGCTGGTTGATATGCGCGGCGCGCAGCTGGTCGAGTTTGCGGATTTCGGTATCGACGCGGACTTTCTCCATCACGGCGGGGTTGCCCGACGCTATGGCCTTGATTTCGGCGTAGGTCAGCGCGCCGTTCTCGAGATCCTCGGCGGTCCGCACCGTCGTGCTGCCGTTCATGACCTGTTGGATGAAGCGGGCCTTGGTCTCCAGCGTCTGCCACATATAGGCGTCAAAGCTGCCCTCGGTGACGTAGCGGTAGAGCTCGACTTCCGGGTTCATATTGCCCTGGCGCTCGATGCGCCCGCGGCGCTGCTCCAGATCGCGCGGTCTCCACGGGGCGTCGAGTTCATGCATGGCTTTAAGCCGCTTCTGGACATTGGTGCCGGCGCCCATTTTCTCGGTCGATCCCAGAAGGATGCGGATTCTACCCGCGTTCACGGCGTCAAACAGTTTTGCTTTCGCGCCGTCGCTGTCGGCGTCATGGATGAAGGCGATCTCGCTTTCCGGGATGCCGCGCTCCATGAGCTTTGTCCGGACCTCGTCGTATACGTTGAAGCGATCGGGGTTCGGCGTCGACAGATCGCAAAACACGACCTGCGTCAGACGCTGCGCCTTCGTTTGCTCCCATACATCATGGATTTTGTCGATCGCGCGCGAAAGCTTGGTGTCGCCATGGGGGTCCGCGTGGGTCTGCACGAGGCGCATATCGAGCGCGGCCTTGCGGCCCTCGCCCGTGATTTTGAGCATGTTGTCGACTTTCGGGTCGACCTTGCCGTTGCGCAGCCTCTCGGCGCGTCTCGTCAGTGTTTCGATGAAGGCTTTGAGGGCATCCGAAGCGGGCGCCGCAATTACCTGCGGCTTGCCGCCCTTGATGTCGGGCCGGGGCAGTTTGAGCATGTCGGCGGTCTGCACGTCGGCAAATGTGCGGAACATCGTCAGCAACTCCGGCAGATTGACAAAGCGCGCAAATCGCGTATGCATCCGGTAGCCCGAGCCGTCCGGGGCGAGTTCCAGCGAAGTCACGGGCTCCCCGAAATTGGCGGCCCAGGCGTCAAAATGCTCGACTCCCGCGGCCTTGAGCATCTCGGGGGCGAGATAGCGCTGGGTCGTGTACATCTCGGCCATCGTGTTCGACACCGGCGTGCCGGTCGCGAATACGACGCTCCTGCCGCCATGCCGCTCGCGCAGATACGAGGTTTTCATGTACATGTCGAGCGCGCGGTTGCTCTCGGAGTTGGGCAGCCCCGCGATGCGGTTCATCTTCGTCACGTAGGAGAGGTTCTTGTAGAGATCGCTTTCATCGACGAATATCTGGTCGATGCCGAGCTGCTCGAAGGTGACGCCGTCATCCTTGTGCTCCCGGTCGGCGCGGTCCTTGATCTTGGTCGCGAGACGCTTCTTGGCCTTCTCCAGCTCCTTGACGATGCGGCGGCTGTCGCCCGAGTCGGCCCTGGCCTCGGTGATGGCTTCTTCGAGCTGCTCAATCTGCTTTCCTACAAAACGGGCGAAGGTTGCGTCCGACACGGGCAGCTTCTCAAACGAGCTGTGCGACACGATGACCGCGTCAAAATTGCCGGTCGCGATCCGGCTCATGGCCTTCTGGCGGTTGCCGGTGGAGAAACTGTCCTTGCCGGCAACGAAGATATTGGCGTGCGGGTAAAGCTGCAGAAACGCGGCGCCCCACTGGTCCACAAGGTGATTGGGCACGACGAACATCGGCTTTTTGGCAAGGCCCATGCGCCGCAGTTCCATCGCCGCGGCCGTCATCTCATAGGTCTTGCCGGCGCCCACCGTGTGCGCAAGCAGGGTGCTCGGGCTTTCCGGCGTGCTTGAGCCTTGCAGGATGCGCCATACGGCGTCCTTCTGGTGCTTGTCAAGATCGCGGTTGCGCAGATGCTCGCGCGCCATGCCGGGGAACGTCAGGTGCGAGCCGTCAAACGTGCGCAGCCGAAGGTTATTGAAGCGGTCGTTATAGTCGCGCGCCAAACGCCGGGCGCGGTCCTCGTCCTTCCAGATCCATTCGCTGAAGCTGTCCTTCAGTTGCTGCTGTTTCTCACGCGCAACGATAGTCTCCTGCTGGTTGATGACGCGCGAGCCGTCCTCCATCAGGTCATAGGCCGTGGGCACGCGGCCGTTTAAGGCCTGCTCGATCAGTTCCGTCGCGGGAAACCGCGCCGAGCCGAACGTCGTCGTATTGCTCACAAGATCCTTGGCGTAGCTCTCGATGCCGACCGTCCAGGTGGCAATCGCCCCGGCATGGGCGACCTTAACGGCGCTCTTCGTCATATCGAGCGTCTCGGTGATGAAGTCCTTGATGTCGCTCGCCGGAATCCATGACGAACCCAGCCGGGCGCTGATATCGCCGGGCGGGATATCCGCGGGCTGGACCAATTTAAGCGCCTCGACATTGCGCCCGTAGGTTCCATCGAGCGAAGCCGCGGCGCTGGCGGCCGTGAGTTTCGCGCGCACATCGCCGCTTAAATACCGGTCGGCGGTTTCCCATGATCCGCCTTCCGGGTTGCGGTAGATCAGCGCGCCCAGTTCGCGCCGCAGCTGCGCGGGGCTCCTGCCCGTGAGCTCACTCATGCGCGGCCAGTGAATCTCGCCGGTTTCATTAAGCGACACGGTCAGCGCTTCCGATGCGGTCTCTACGTGATCGACCGGCTTATAGCGCTCCAGCGTCCGCCGCTCAAATATCGCGGCTTTCCTGGCGGTCTTCGTTTCGGGGTCGTAATGCTCAAGCGAAAGCAGCAGCGGCAGGTCCGGGTCACCCGCAAATGCGCGAATATTATCCCTACCGCCCAACGGGCCGAACCTGCGGATATAGGAGTTGTAGAGGTCATTGAGTAATTGCCGCGCCTGCGTGATGCTCTGTTCGGGCGCGTCTTCGAGTTGCGTCTTGAACACGAGCCGCACCGCGTCGCGCACGGCAAGCATGCCGCGCACTCGCGCCGCAACACCTACCGACAGATGCGCGGGCGTCAGCGTATCGCCGCTGCGCGTGAAAAACTCGCCGCCCTTCTCGACGAATCCGCCGTCCTTGACGCCCGTGAATTCGCTGATATGCGGTGTTTCCGCCTTCGGCGGGCCGCGGCCTTCGTCGCGCGGGACATAAACGCCCTCGGGCAGTGACGAAACGGCGCGCGAAAGCTCGGCCTGCGTCAGTTGGCCCGCAAGCGTCGGCTCGGCCCCGCGGTACATCGTCCCTTCGAGCTTCATCCGGCCCAGCATCATCCGGGGATGGCGCGCGTAGTATTCATTGACGGCGATCTCGCCGTCGGCCGTGTCGATGGCGTCAAGTTCGCTCCAGGCGTGGCCCGCCGGCGCTTTACCGGGGGCGCGCTTTTGCAGGAACAGGATGTCGGTCGTGACCTCGGTGCCGGCGTTGGCCTTGAACGCGGTATTCGGCAGCCGTATCGCGCCCAGCAGATCGGCTCGGTCGGCGAGATACTTGCGCATGCCGCTGTCCTGCTTGTCCATCGTGTAGCGGCTCGTGATCAGCGCCATGACGCCGCCGGGGCGGAGCTTGTCGAGCGATTTGGCGAAGAAATAATCGTGAATCGCGCGCGTCTGCGGGCGCTTATAGGCCGGGTCGTGTACTCCGTAGTCGCCAAAGGGAACATTACCCACGATGGCGTCAAAGAAATTATCCGGAAGCTTCGTGTCCTCAAAGCCCTTCGCGAACACCGTCGAATCCGGGTAGAGCTTGCCTGCGATCCGCGCCGTCACCGACTCGAGTTCGACGCCGGTTTTCTTGGAGCCCTGAAACACGGCGGGGGGCATCAGGCCGAAGAAATGGCCGACGCCCATCGACGGCTCCAGTATCTGGGCGCCGCTTTCAAGCCCCATGCGCCGCATGCCGTCCCAGATGCCGCTCACCACCATCGGCGATGTGAAATGCGCATTGGGCGTCGAGGCGCGTGCCGATTCGTATTCCTCGTCGGTCAGGAGCTGTTGTACATCCTTGGCGACGCTTTTCCATTCAGGAGGCGGGTAGGGGTTGAACGCGTTCGGCATCGCGCCCCAGCCCACGTAGCGGGCGAGGGTGGCTTTCTCCGCGTCGGTCGCGTCGCGGTTCTCGGCTTCGAGGGTTTTAAGGGTCCGTATCGCCGCGAGATTGTCGCGGGCCTTTTCATGCAAGCTCCCCTGTCCGATCCCGTGCGCCTCGGTTATCCGGAAGTCGCGGGACGATCTTTCTTCAGCAACGTCAGGTTCGGCCGCGCGGACGATTGGGGGGCCTCGGTCGGCAGGAACGCCCACTCCCGCGTCGCCATCTCCCAGGCTTCCTGATATTGGAGCTTTTGTACCGAGATCAGTTCGTACAATAGATCCGCCGTCCGCTCCTCCGCCTCCGCCAGTGCGTTCTCCAGATGGTTCTGGCTGCGCAGTTCCTCGACCATCCGCGGACAATGTTCCTGCCAGTGGTCGAGAATCATCTGCGATAGCCGGTTGTGCTCGTGCATCGGGAGTCTCGGGTTGCGGGATGTGGCCTTGCGCGGTCACTTCCAGTGCGGGCGCATCTGACGCCATGCCGCCAAAAAGGTCAAGTTGATTTCTGAAATCGGGCCTGAACGGCCTCTTTGTCTTTGTGGCGGCGAAGGCCATAACACTATCCGTAGTGGTTACGCCGCGTAATTTACCCCTAGATTTGGTAATTTCAAGTGGGAATCTGAAGAGATTGGACATTGTTGTCTCCTGGTGCTCACAAGACCGCCCCTGCGGCCTCTCGATGGCACATTTCAAGCAGGCTGAAAGGGAGCGCGTCATAGCAATTTGTCTCGCGAGGAATGACCGAAGGGCAGGGGAAATTGCGTCATTGACGCCAGTGACCGCGGCCTGCACTGTGCCCTTCGAGAGATTGGCCGCGGGGTGTCTTCCGGCTTTAAGAAGGGAAGTATGGCCGCGATGGCACCAAATGACCGCGGCGCCCTGGCTCCGCTATCAATGGTGTGCGCGAAGCAAACGACCGCCGGGCGATGAAATGGAGACGTACATGGGAACCGCCAATATTCAGCTGCCTCCGCTGTTCTCGGCGGGTGATGCCGAGGACACCGCGTACATCAATCTGCGCGACGAGGTCAGCGACATGGCCCGTTACTGCAAGCAGTTCTCGGAGAAACTCTGGGAGCAGTATCATCCCTATGCCGATCCTCACTTCCTGACCGAGATCCGCCGGGATTTCGGCGCGCGCTTCTGGGAAATGTACCTGACCTGCGCGTTGCTGGAGGACGCTCCGAGGCTCGGCTACACGGTTTCATGCCCCAAGCCGGGGCCGGATAATCTCATTGTTCATCAGGGACGCAATATCTGGATCGAGGCCATTGTTGCAACAGATGGTGATCCGGGAAAGCCGGACAGCGCCGCCGAGGACCACTCCTGCAAAATTCCCGATGAGAAGATCCTCCTGCGCTACGCCAACGCGATCATGGCAAAGCACGCCAAATACGAAAGCTACCGCAAGAACGGTATCGTCAAACCGGATGAGGCCTATGTAATCGCGATCAGCGGCGCGCAGCTGTCCTACTGGTGGGCTGATCCAGAAATCCCCCGTTTTCTCAAGGCCGTTTTTCCACTGGGCGCACTCGAAGTGATCATAGATCGGGAAACCGGGAAAGTCGTGGACCGACGGCAGCAGTTCCGGCGGTCTGTCACAAAGAAATCGGGGAGCAACGTTCAGACCGACATCTTTTTCGATGGCCAATACTCCGGTATCAGCGCCGTTCTCCACTCCTACGCCAACGCGCTCTGCAAACCGCCGATGAGCGCCGATTTCGTACTCGTTCACAACCCGCTCGCGTCGCAGCCGGTGGCGCTAGGAGTTCTTCCTTCAGGCCGGGAGTATCAGGCCACCGAGGTCGCCGCGGACACATACGAGCTTAAGTGCCATCCGGGCTCGTGCGGGGCACCATAGCCTTCAGGGGTTGGATGGGCTTCATCATGTCGTTCCGGGCTTTACTGTTGCGACACCACGTCAAACGGGCACTCTATCCCCCGGAATAACGGTGCCGGAAACGATTGCGCTATTCCGGATCGCGAGCACCCGGAGCGGTTGCACAATGGGAAGGACCCGGCCAGCACATGTGGACCCCAGACCCCGACAGCCGTTTTGACGCCCATTTCGCGGAGTATCTCGCACTATTGGCGTCGCTGTTCGAACCCAAACAACCGTGCGGCGCAATGGAGTTGTTCGAGTACGTCTGCTGCCTTGTCCAACCCTCCGGCGTTGAAGGGCTGGATGAAAACCCTTTACTGGAATCGACCGCGCTGATCGATGACCTGAGCGCGTTTTCGCGGCAGGATCTGCCGGTCCACGATTTCGAGCATCCTCGGCGCACACGGGCGCGGCTCGCCCTTCTGTCTTACTGCCATCTCACCGAAGCTGACTTCTTCTACCAGCTCCTCGTGAATTTGCTGCGCGTCCGATGCGGCGAACGATGGGCATTTGCTCCGTTTCACGATTTAGGCCGCACGGTCAAGTCTAAGAAGAGCGGCGCGGGAGAAAAGCGGGTGCCTCCGACGCCCAATCAAAAGATCGTGCGCGTCTGCGATTACGCGACCAAAGCAGGAATGCCGGAGATTGCCACTGTCCTGAAAGCGATATACCTGCCTGAAGTCCGCAACGCGGTTTTCCACGCCGACTACACACTCTCCGAGACAGAGTTCCATATGATCAGGGGCTACTATCTGTGCTCTCAGGGTTATCTGACGCGAGACGTGCCGTTACCGGAACTCCTCGGAATCGTTGACAGAAGTTTCGCGTTCTTCTACGCCATCCTCAACCGCCGCGAGGTGGCAAGGGGAAGACTTGCACACCTGAAGGCGAAGGGAATTCCCTTCGATACGCGGCTGAAGGGACTGATCGAATTCCTCTTTGAGGATGACCTGGTCTGTGGATTCCGCATCTATTGGCCCAACGGACAGCACGCGCAATATACCAGGACAACAGCCGGCGCCCACGCCATGAACATCTGGCCGCGGTCTGAAGGGTTGAGCGTCGATGTCGGCATTCAAGCCAGCGCGCCGGGAGCATTTTCCCCGCTTGTCGAGCATAATCAGCCTCCCCGATACACGCCCGCGCCTGGAAGAACCGTGATCCCGCACTGGCCGGACGATCTTCAGCCGGTGGCGCTGGAGTAAGCATTTCTCAGCGAATTTCTGCTGTTCGCCATAGCGCTCGGCGCCGTACCGTTGAAATCAGCCGCGAAAGCAGGCCACTGCTTTCCGGCGATGACCAGGACAGGCCCGCAACGGAGGAAGCGTTGTCAAGGCCGGAGCGCAAGCGGAGCCCGCAGGGTCGCCTTGACTGCTTCTGAAGTGGAGGGCAGATTTCTGAGTTATGATCTCAGGACGTGAAGATTCCGTTCGCCAGACCGGCCCCTGGCATGAAATTGTCGGCGGATTTCCTTAACGATGGGCTGGCTTTAATAGCTGAGTACAAGATTCCACTCGAAGCAGCACGGTTGGCATGTTTGACAGGATTTTCGTCTTCATGCCGATTGCCGACGGCGAAAAGGTGTTTCGAATCCGCCCCGCGTGACGAATCACAGATGCGCGGGGTGGACGGATCGCGCGAAAATCCGCCGGGCTACTTTCTGGACGACGAGCTGAAGCGCGTCGCAGGGGTCGCGGTGCAATGTTTTTCATATCAATAGAGACCGTCAGCCGCCATCGGAAGGGACTGGCGGAGCGATGGCCGCGTCGCCGCCAAGATGCCAGTCTGAGCGGGCGCGAAGCGCGACGGTTTGCGCAATGGCCTGATCCACCGCCGCCTTGGGCGGAACGGGTTCGTAACCGAACTGCTTTATCAGCCTGGCGGCCCCGTCGAAGCCGTATCGTTGAATGTAGTTGAGCAGCAAAATGAACACTTCCGGGCTGTGCCAGCCCGGCATCTGGCCGGCGATGAGCTTAATCCAGTAATGCATGTACGGGCGCAGTTCCGCGACACTGATGAGGCGGGCGTCGACGAAGTTTTCAGCCGGACCAGCATCTCCAGAAAGCGGTCCACGCGATCCCTGATGAGCACTTCGTACCGGTCGTAGCGCCCGGCGGCTTCGTGCGGCAGAAGCGCGGAGCAAAGCACCTGATCATCGACGCGCAGCTCGACGGGATCTCCGCCCGCTTCGGACGGAAAGTACACCTTGCGGTCCGTCCAGTCCAGAATCGTCATCATGATCTGGATGTCCTTATTCGCCTCGAACTCCTTTATCTGCGCGGCGATGAATTCGCCTCGCTTCCATTTCTGCGCCCGAGCGTACTGGTAAAGCCCGAGAGCGAAAACCGTCAAGGCTCCAATCAGTTTGAGCAGATCGGCGATTTCGATGGGCTTGAACTCAATGCCGGGCATGTGAGGGAGAGATACCAGAGATTCACTATACCGCCTTGGATGCGCCTAATGTTTTCCGGGACGGGCCTGGCTGGACCCCCGAAAGCAGCGGGGTTAACGCTTAATTAATCATTCGGACCTAGAATCCGGGAGTGTGAGATTCCCAGCGTGAAAGCCGCATGCATGATGTCGCCCCCCCCCTCGAAATCCGTCAAACCGGCTCTGGCGGCTGGCTTCACGCTCATCGAAATCGCCATCGTGCTCGTGATCATCGGCCTCATCGTGGGCGGCGTGCTGGTGGGGCAGAGCCTCATCAACGCGGCGGCGGTGCGTGCCACCATCACTCAGATTGAGAAGTACAACACCGCGGTGAACACGTTCAGAACGAGGTACAACAATCAGTTACCGGGAGATATAGATGCAGCGGACGCCGCCCAATTCGGGTTTGCGGCCCGGGGTCAGTATGCAGGGGAGGGCGACGGTAATGGCGTGATAGAAGGCATCAATTCCAATGCAGCTGGCCAGAATTGCGGCAATCTCGAAGGCGCTGGAGAATCCACCATGTTCTGGGTCGATTTAAGCACCGCAGGATTAATCGACGGAACATTCAATACCGCAAGCCCAACCACTCCGCCAGGCATTAACGTGTACGCCTATACAACGCCTGCTATCAGCGCCTTTTTCCCGGAAGCCAAACTCGGAGGTGGAAACTATGTCTACGTGTGGAGTGGTGGAATTGGAAGCGTTCCGCCTTTTCCCTGCTCCGGCGGGAATGGATCAAACTACTTTGGGGTTTCTGCTGTCAATCGAATAGCCTTTACCAATATCAATTCAACACCGGGAATGACGGTACAGCAAGCCTACAGCATCGACACGAAAATAGATGATGGCTATCCCCAAACAGGAAGAGTTAGTGCGCTGTACCTTACGCACACTGCTGGGGGAAACGGCTGGATTGTGTGGGCTGCTGGTGGCGGAGTCAGCGGACCTTCAGGCACTTCAGCAACTCCTGGCTCTGCTACCACCTGCTATGACAATGGCGGCGTGTCGGGGCCTCAGCAATATTCGGTTGAGCAGAATGGCGGTGCTGGCCTGAACTGCGCGCTGAGCTTTCAGTTTCAGTAGCCTCCGACGCTTGTGCGTAGGTCTGAATTATGCAGCGCTTGGGCACACGCATTGCTTCAGTGTTCGCGGTGCTCGCTGCGGCACTTGGCAAGCGTTTCGTCCTGCCGGTGCCTGCGCTGCGCCTCGCGCACGGTGTAAAGCCCTTCAGTGAGAACGGTCGCCGCATCCAGAAGCTAAGGCTTGCTCATAGCTGGTCGTGCGCGTAGGCGAGGAACGTGAGGATAATTTCCGCGCGGGCTGCGCTGTCAAGTCGTGGCCATGACCGGAGATTGAGGCGGGCGGCCCCAAACCACACCAACCAACAATGCCGTTGTAAATTATTCAAGTCTTGCGATCACTTTCTTGAATCTTTCCTGATCGACGCATTGCATGACAAAGGCCTTTCGCTCCTGGTCGAAGCTCCAGTGGGTTTCAGTGATCGGCGCTTTTTCTTCTGTTTCGGTGCCCTGCCTATTTACTTTGCTCGAACACTTTTTGTAAAACCAGCCCGAGGGAACCAGCCACACAGTTATCGCGCCCGCTAAAAATGGAGCCAGATCGCCTTTCGGGAGCATGAAACTGCTTATGAGTAAATAGAGACCAACGGCGAATGCCACAATACCGGCAACGCATATGCAGCCCGCCTTGAATGCAAAACTGTTGCTTTTTTGCGCCTTAAGTTGCGTCTGTAAGACAGCGTAGTAAAGCTCTTCCGCGGTGAACCGCTTTTCCTCGTCCGGCATAACTTCCCCAATAAGCGCTAGCGCACCGGTCCACTCTTGCCAAAACGTTCTTGAACCTCTCACGTTCAACGCATTGCGAACCCCCCGGATGCTATGCGCTTGTTCGAGGCTCGAACTCCTCGCAGCATAATTACTATGGATTGACTCCCTTAAGCAAGAGCAAATCTTAGCGAATGGCGCGCACAGCTCCGCTGTTAGTAGGTTGACTCGGCCTTTGGCGTACCAGAAGGTGAGACTTGCTCACAGCTGGTCGTGCGCGTAGGCGAGGAACTTGAGGATGATCTCCGCGCGGGCCGGGTCATCGAGCTGATAGAACTTCGACATCATTTTGATGGCCTCCGCATTCTTCCCCTGCGCGCGAAGCAACAGCAGGTCCGGCGAAAGTAACCCGAGATTGTGCTCCGCGACGAACGCCTTTACAAAGGCCTTGTCGGCATCGCTCAGAGAACTCCATAGTTCCCCCGCGCGACGCTGGCCCGCCGTCATTACCGGAGGCTCATCGGAAACAATGGCGGGCTCGCCTGGGGGTATAACCGCGGGTTTCGCGGCGACGGCGAGCGAAACGGTTGCGGCGATCAACATCACAATCGGTCTTAGCGGGAGTCTGGCCATCGATCCCTTATGGAAGCCACGGGCCGCGCTGTCAAGTCTTGCCATGATCGGGGGGGCAGGCGAGCTTTGCGACGGTGGTAACGCGGCGTCGAAAGGCGGCGTGGTTAACGCTTAATTAATCATTCGGGCGTAATATCCGGGAGTGTGAGATTCCCAGCGTGAAAGAGCCGCCAGCATGATGCCCCCCTCGAAATCCGTCAAACCGGCTCTGGCGGCTGGCTTTACGCTTATCGAAATCGCCATCGTGCTGGTCATCATCGGCCTGATCGTCGGCGGCGTGCTCGTAGGGCAAGACCTCATCCGCGCGGCAGGAGCGCGTTCGGTGCTCACCGATATCGACAGGTTCAACGCGGCCGCCAATACTTTCCTAGGAAAATACAACTGCGTTCCCGGCGACTGCGCCAACGCGACGACCTTCTGGCCGCAGGACGCCAACTGCGGAGGATATGGATCGCTTACCACTCCCGCCACCGCGACCTGTAATGGCAACGGCGATGGTGTTATCGAAACCGTGGGATTTAACAGCCAGGGAACCGTGCAGTCGGCTCCTTATTACTATAAGCCCGAGGATTTTCTGTTCTGGCAGCATCTGGCCTTGGCTGGATTGATATCAGGAGTGTATAGCGGCGTGGCGGCAAATGGATCGGTAGAAGGAGGCCAGCCCGGCGTAAATGTCCCGAATACCCATCTTTCCGGCGGCTGTTATCAGATGATGTGGACGCCAGATCCCGCCGGCGGTTTCGGTTCGCATCTAATGTTTCAGCCCTTTCCATCGTGGAATGCGTACGTTGTCGGGACAACCATCGATCCGAACGATGGCAGTTCTCCATGGTCATGTTTCCAGCCGCTTATGTCGCCCTCACAGGCCCTCGGCATCGACGCCAAGATAGACGACGGCATGCCCAGTACCGGCAATGTACAGACGACCGCCACTTTGGGAAGTGGCCCCAATCCCTGTTTCACGTATACCAACCCGGCCCTATCCTCGTCCGAAAGTGCTACTAATACCTACAACACGTCCTTGTCCGGCCCGCAGTGCGGACTGGTCATTCGCACCCAATTCTGAGGTGGGGGCGTATTGGAAAAAACACTTGACTCGGTGGCGTGTGCTGGTGTTGTGTTCCGTCAACAACAACCAACGCGGAGTGTCTATGATCCAGAACTGGGGTACTTCGGAAGCACAGATTCGCAGGTTATTCAGACAAGCCAGCCTTTTTACGGCATTGTCCATCATAATGCTGACGACGGGTCTAGTGGAGGCTTTGGATTACGCTACGGCAACGGTGATTAACATGATTCATGATGGTCGCGTCGCCCACGCCCTGGACGGTAATAATTCTCACTCCCTAAGTTCCATGGCCGCCCTTGGCGTGAGCGGAGGCTTGGCAGCTCTTGCCGTGACTTACTTCTCACAAGCATGTATGCTGCTTGCGGGCATGAAAGAGTCTGCGGATCGCCGCTAACCGCGGCAATAAGTGGGGTGGTGGGCTATGCGGTGTTGTGATTTGGGCTAGACCTGTTCGATTAACTTATTTATGAATTTACTCTCGTTTACCGCGCCGTTCGCTATCGGGATAGACAGAGGCTTGGGAATGCGCAGACTCCGCTAATGTTCCCCAAAAGCACGTAAGCGTGATTGAGAAGCCCTTACAGGAGTGGCCAAAGTGAGTGCGATGGATGACAGCAAATACTGCCCTAAATGCCAAAGCCCCATGAAGGAAGGTTATATACCCGACAGGGCACACCAGACCGTTTACTGGGAAGCACAATGGCTTCCTGGCGTACCTCAGAGGAGCAGGCTTCTAGGAATAGAAATGCCCGGCCTGAGGGTCACATGTGGGTCCGGCACACCGGTGATCGCCTGGCGCTGCCCGCATTGCTTCCTCGTAGAATCATATGCGCCGCCGAAGGAGTAATAGATGCGATGACCAAAATATGGGGAACAGCGGCAAAAGAAAGTTGGCGAATTAAACGCGGTGAGGGCCGCGTAAAATACCTGACGTACGGACGATGGTCCGGATTGGGGGTCGAAATGGCCATCGTGCGGCAGGTATAAGATATGTTTCGAGGGTTCGCGGCCTGTGCCTCTATCATAATCACCGCAGGTTGTGCCACGGGAGAACGCTCCTAGGCGGCTTGGTTAACGCTTAATTAGGGCGTGTTCACACTATTAAAACATTTAATTGGTAAAATGTTTGTAGGATGGAAATCACGGAAGAACAGTACGCCCGCATCAAGGAAAGCCTGCCTGTACAACGCGGAAACGTAAGTCTGACCAACCTGCAGGTGCTGAACGCGATTCTGTATGTGGCGGAGCAGGGCTGCAAGTGGCGGGGGCTTCCAAAGCGATTCGGCCGTTGGCACACGATCTATATGCGTATGAGCCGGTGGGCGAAGAACGGCGTATTGGACCGCGTGTTTGAACAACTGCAGTTGGAGCAGATTGTACGCATCAGGATCGAAGCATTCTCTATTGACTCCACGTCGGTGAAGGTTCATCCGGACGGAACCGGCGCTTTAAAAAAAACGGACCACAGGCCATTGGAAAATCCCGCGGCGGATGGAACACCAAGATTCATATGGTTGCCGCGGATGCTCGAACGGCCATAGTCTTCGCTCTGTCTCCCGGCCACGATCACGATGCGCCGCACGGGCGGGCCCTGCTGGAAGAGTTGGGACCTATGCCGGAAGGCCTTCCGATGCTTATGGATCGCGCTTACGAGGGCAATGAAACCCGGCAACTGGTTCTCGATCTGGGTATGTTGCCGGTGGTCCCACCTAAGTCCAATCGGCTGCATCCGTGGGACTACGATCACGCAGTCTACAAAAAACGCAACGAGATCGAGCGCTTGTTCCGCAGGCTCAAAGGCTTCCGCCGGATCTTCTCACGTTTCGAAAAGCTCGACGTCCTCTTTCTGGGGTTCCTCTCATTCGCACTTATCGTCGAAGCGTTGCGCGTAGTGTGAACACGCCCTAATCATTTGGACGTAGTATCCGGGAGTGTGAGATTCCCAGCGTGAAAGAGCCGCCTGCATGATGCCCCCCCCCCTCGAAATCCGGCAAACCGGCTCTGACGGCGGGTTTTACGCTGATAGAGATAGCGATCGTGCTCGTTATCATCGGGTTGATCGTCGGCAGCGTGCTCGTTGGGCAAAGCCTGATTCAGGCGGCGGCGGTGCGAGCCCAGATAAGCCAAATAGAGAAGTATCAGACGGCGGTGAACACGTTCCGGGGGAAGTATGGGTATCTGCCCGGCGACATCAAAGACCCGGATGCAAGCAGTTTTGGCTTTCAGGCGAGAGGTACAAATCCGGGACAGGGCGATGGCAATGGAGTGATCGAAGGCTCTAACGGCACGGCTGGAGGAAATGTTGGCATTGAGCAACTCGGTGGAGAGACGCTGATGTTCTGGGTAGATCTGACAACCGCGGGCTTGATACCCGACGGATTGAATACGGCAACCGCAACCGGCCAATTTCACGTGTCAAGTTCAGCGTTCAGTGCTTACTTCCCATTGGCAAGAATTGGCCAGGGTAATTACATATACGTCTACAGTGGCGGTCGCTGGAACGGCGTCACTTGGACGAAAACCTCCACCAATTATTACGGCCTCTCAGCGTTAACTCTAATTGACTCTGGTGGGCACTGGCCAACGTCAAACCCGGCCTTAACTGTCTCGCAAGCATACGCCATAGACAAAAAAATAGACGACGGAATGCCAACATCAGGCGCAATTCTGGCGGCGTATACCAACATCGGCGCGAATGGCTACGGCAGCGACTATGGTGGCCCCGTTTATGTCAATCCCTCTGGCTACAGTGTCTCGCCCGGCACCGGGGCAATACAGGGAACTGCCAACACCTGCTATGACAATGGCAACACTGCGGGCGCAATTCAGCAATATTCTGTGGAGCAAAATGGCGGCTCAGGCATGAACTGCGCCCTCTCGTTCCAGTTTCAGTAAACCTGCGCGCGGGTGGCCGCCGAGTACTTCGCTCAGCGCACCCGCTATTCTTCCCGTTCCTCGCACTGCTGGCGCTCCTTATCTATTTTGCTCGTCCACATCGCCTCGGACACGAGCGCGGTCGCAACGGATGTCTCACGTTCGCCGGACCCTTGCCGTCCGGGATCTGCTCTTTCGCTGTTGGGAACCGGGGAAGAAGCATTTGTAGACGAGGATTGCGAGGGTGGAAACGCAGCCGATCGTCGCGGTCCCGATCCAGTGCATAAAGGGCGCATCGAGATGGAATCCGCTCTCCTTGCCGAATCCCTCCAGAAAGAACATGCTCAGCGCTCCGAGGAAGCCGAGTCCGACACAGCAACAGGTGAAGACGACAAGCTTTGCCTGCATGCGGCTTCGGGCGAGTTCGAGCGCGCGCTCGTGCTTTAACTTCATCCTCTCGGTATGGATCAGCTCGGAATCGAGGGTCCGGTCGGCCATGGTCTTTCTCCTCAGATCGCAAACGGGCGTGACCTACACACGTTGCCATTAGCGAAGCATCTTTTGAGGAGAAAAGGACTATCGAAGAAGAAGTATTAAGAGACTAGCACGAGTCAAGTGCGTTTTCCAGCTGCCGTGAAAATGACGGTAATCGGTCGTTCTCCGACTGGCAACCCATGTCGTATCTGCGATTTCAATGCGCGATGCTCAGGTGTTTGTTGCGGTCTCCCGGTCTGCCGCCTTTCTTTTCCTACTGCCCGGAAAACTTCGGTTTGGAATAGATAGCAAGCTCGTTTCAGCACTTCATGGCGCGGTGAAATCGCTGAAACCAAATGACATACTCTTAATGCGCGCAACACCAAGCTGGAGGGCGACATCGAGAGCGCGGCATCGATGTTATCGAACTCCCAATCCGGATCGTCAGGGGCAAATGACCTCCGAGATCGACACTCAACAGTTCGCGGACGGCGTTGTCGTATTCGTTGCGGTTGAGGCGATGAAACGATGCCTTGTGTGCCAACTCGTTGATGTGGAGCACTTTCGAGACGCACTGGCTCTTGCACTTCTCCTTTTTGCCAATGTCTCTCACGGTTCGTAGACACGGTCAGCGCCGCCACGGAAAGTGGTCATGCCGGGGATCTTCGAGATGGTGCGAGCACGATAAGATCCTTATTGTGAACGCGGTACCCAGCGAAAATCGTGGAGCGTGACGCTTGCACCGCCGGTGGGCGCGGCTTATTACAGTGTGACCGTACAGGTCGTAAGCCGAACCGTGGAATTTGTTGGTACCGTGCTTCGGCATCAACTTTATGTCGCCGCCAGTGCGTAGTCATTCGCGAGGCGTTCATTGACGAACGTGTAGTTCGTGGAACCTTCGGTTGTGGCGGCAAGCGCTCCGGGCGCGCCCGGAGCGGTTCGTTGATATTGTCCGGGTTAGCCAGGTTCAGTAGTTCCTCGTCGGGAATCATGCTCCAGAGGAAGTAAGAAAGGCGGCAAGCCAGCAGGGGAATGGGCGGCCAAATTTTGCGCCACTCGCCAAACGCGTCGATATTCCCGAGCGCGGAGCCGAGGCGATCGATGATCGTGTGGCAGGGCGAGCAGGCCGGGTCGGGGCTGTGCAGGTACCGTGGTCAGGGCTGTGCAGGTACCGTGGTCAGGGCTGTGCAGGTACCGTGGTCAGGGCTGTGCAGGTACCGTGGTCAGGGCATGTTCATGGATGCGGTCCTGCCCGACGCTTGCCTATTTCTTGTCGGCTGCGGCGGCTGGCTTTGGCGTTTCCGGCTTGCTGTCGTCAATCGCCGGCATGAAGTCCTCCGGGTTGCGGGACGGTTTCGCCGCCTTCGCCGCCATCTGGAGGAATTTATCCAGGCGTTCCGATGTCGCGCCTCCCAGTTGCCAATCCAGGTCGTCGCGGAGCAGGAACTCGTCGCGAAGCGACTGAAACAGCTTGTCGAGCTTGGCTGTCTCAAATCCCGTCTGCTGCTCTCAGGCGGCCATTTCGGGATTGCGGGGCATGGCGGCATGGCTCAGCCAGAACCACACCGACTCGACGGCATTCTTGTACAGGTCGCGCGGCATCGCCGATTGAGACCAAGGCTGCGTTTGATGGTAGAAGAGCTCCAGGGCGGAGATAAGCGTGTCCGCGTCCTCGGGAACGGCGGGCGACGACTTTGCCGCGCTCGCCCTGAGCGCGCTTAGCTGTTCAAACAGCTCGCGGGCCTCAGCCGATACCTGCCGCACGCGCTCCGCCGGGATCGGGCGCCCCGCGTCGTTGATATCTGCCGCGGCGGCCCGCAACACAAGTTCCCGCTCCTTCGCGGACACGCCGAGGAGTTGGAGCTTTGATCGCAGGGCGGCCAGTTGCAAGGCGTCATCCGTCTTGCCATGCCAGATCGTCGCAAGCTGGTCTTCGCCCGGCTCACGCGAATATCCCAGCCTGAGCGTTATTCCCACCGCCGACCCGATGAGACATCCCAGCCCGAACACACCGAGCGAGCGCCCGAGCCAGCGGAACCGGGTGACGGTGACGGGATTGGACAGGTCCGCATTCGCGATATAAACGCCGCTCGTTCCGCCCACGACCGCGAACAGCAGCGGCAATAGAGTACCAACGATGGGCGTATGGCTGGCCCCGGCAAAAAAGCCGCTCGTGAGGCCAATGGTCGCAAGTCCCGCCGCATACCACCAAAGCGCGGGAGAAAGGGCGTCGGCGCTCGTGCCGCCAATGAGTTCGTCGCGGGTCTTAAGGTAGGACTTGCGCACGGCTTCGAGCCGAAGGCCGATATCTTCCTCCGACATCGGCCAGTAGGGACCCGCCTTCAGTTCGTCGATGAGTTTCAACCACTCGGGATGGCCCCAGCGGCCGGAATGGCCCGCCACCCATTCCTCGGCCTGTTTCGACTCAATCCATAGCTTCAGGTTTTCGAATTGCGATTCCGGCACTTGTCCTCCCGATCCGGGACATCTGCGCGGCCTCGGGCCTATGGGGCACTCGCGCGCGGCGGCCGGGCAATGCAGTCATGATAGCGGCATTGGTGGCGGAACTGGGCACGGGACGCGACAGAAAGCGAATCTCACGAGATGCCGTGGCGGTTAACGAATTATTAACCGATTCCTGCCAGACTCGGCGGGAAAAGGGGTACAAAATAAACATGCTTTGGCACGCCACACAGAAGCGCGGTATTGAGCCGTCACCGTCCCCCCGCAATCAGAGTCGCCTTCATGCGCCCCCCCCCGCTAAAATCCGCCGCAAGATAGCTCTGACAGCGGGTTTTACGCTGATCGAGATGTCCATCGTGCTGGTGATTATTGGGCTGATTGTGGGCGGCGTGCTCGTGGGACAAAGCCTCATCAATGCGGCGGCGGTGCGCGCGCAGATAAGCCAGATTGAGAAATACAACACGGCGGTGAATACATTCCGTGGCAAGTACAACGCATTGCCTGGAGATATGAACGCAGCGACAGCTTCACAATTCGGATTTGTAGCTAGGACAGGAACAGAAGGCAGAGGGGACGGCAATGGCATTATTGAGGGGTTTAACGCGTTCACGCTTACCGCTTATGGATGGAATGCCGATGGCGAGCCGCTTCTTTTCTGGGAAGACCTATCCAGCAACCAATTTATCGATGGGACATTCAACACAGCGACGGACATACCACCCGTCGGCAACATTTTAGCTGCACAGGTACCTTTCTTCCTCCCGGCAGCCAAGATAAACAGCGGCGCATACGTGTACGTTTTCAGCGTGTGTCATCTCAGCGCTTGTTCCATCGGCAATCCGGGTGTCAATTATTTTGGGTTAACCGCAGTTGGTGGCCTCAATTCGGCGTATCTATCTACTGGTCCAGTCTTGTCAGTGGCGCAAGCGTACAAAATCGACACAAAAGTCGATGACGGCATGCCTGAGGCTGGCAACGTGCAAGCCTTCTACCCAGGCGGCAACGATACGACTGGCAACGGCGGATCGGGCTGGGCACCGAGTGCCGCATCTGCAAGTGGCAGTACATGCTTCGACACGACCTCGAATCAATACTCGATGACTCAAAACGGTGGCGCAGGCGTGAACTGCAACTTATCATTCCGGTTTCAATGAATCTTGTTTATGCACATTATGCACTGCGCCGGGCGCGGGCAGTGCCTTCAGCGTTCGCGGTGTTCGGCATGCTCGCTGCGGCGCTCGGCAAACTTTTCTTCCTGCCGGTGCCTGCGCTGCGCCTCGCGCACGGTGTAAAGCCCCTCGTACAATATGGTTGTTGCGACAGCCCCGATGCGAACCGCCGCTTTGTAAGTTGCAGCGTCGCTAATCAGTTCCGCCGCCAGTACCGGAAACAGCATCGCGCCCATATGGACCAGATGCCCGGCAACGCCGAAGGAGGCGTGAGCGTTCCTGAAGCCCTCGCCTTGGCGTTTAGACGAGGCCTACACCTCGCCGATGAAGGCGCTGTCGTTGTAATAACGCGCCTGCTTGCACCTCGTGATCCGGCTCTCGATAAGCAGAATCTGCTCGTCAGGCTTCATCCTCAGGATTTCTTCGGGCGCGATGCCGCCGATGATATTGGCCAAGTCCTGGGCCATCCGGTGGTTCCTCGCGCCGAACGCCTGTATCACGCCCGCATTGTCCACGATCGTATTCGCCTGCGCGCCGTAGATCTGAAGCTGCGCCGTATTTTGCCAGAAGGTCCATAATGTCAGGCCCCATGACCGCATCAGCGTCGCCGCCGTTAGCAGCGCGTCGATCCTGCCGAGATTGCCGATTTCATCGCAGAGCATCAATGTGCGCTCCTTGGGGTGCGTGCGGCGCTGGGTCATTGCCAGTATCAGGCCCGACAACCACATCCGCAGTAGTGGCCTGTAGGCGGCCAGACGCAGCGGCGGCACGATGATATAGAGGGACAGCGGTTCCCCGGCAATCAGCGCGTCGATGTCGATGCTCGTGGTGTCGGTGAGCCTGCGCACGAGCTCGCTGTCGAAGAGTCTCAGATGGGTCTGGGTCGTGCCAAGCACGCTCGGGCGAGTCTCGCGATCGGGCAGCTGCAGAAAAGAACAGAAGGCGGCGTAGGCGGCGCGGTTGCGGACTTCCTTCTTATCGAGCAGGCAGGCCAGGTTGTAGGTAACGTCGTCGTGCGTATATAGGTCAAAGAGGGCGCTGAGCCTTCGTTCGTCCGCCGGACGGTCGGCCAGAAGCCAGGCGACGCCTCCGGTTATCATCGTCTCCGCCCAGTTCGTCCAGAACGCGTCACGCTCATCCGCCGGGCGCTCGACGAGTTCCGCCGCAAAGCTCCTGGCGATGGCGGCGGGATCGGTTCCCGAGCGTATGGCCAGATCGAGGGGGTTGAGCGAGTCGCCTTCCGCTCCGTCGCGCAGATCCAATACATGCACCCGCTGACCCATGGCGCGGCGCGCATGGGCGGTCGCGGCATGGATTTCACCTTTCATGTCCAGCACGATGAGCTGACCGGGGTGCTTGAGGGCGTTGCAGATGACGGGGCCGGATGTCTTTCCTGTACCGGTGGGGGCGAAGGTAATCAGATGGCCGTCGCCGGAGTAGGTGATGAGATCCGTAGGAGTGGCGCGCGCTCGGGCGGTGAATCCGTAATCACGTTGGCGGAATCCGCCGCGCCCGAGAACCAACGACGACATCGGGAAAGCTCACGCGTCCTTAGCCGAGTTTGCGCGCGGCCCACCAGATGAGGCCGCCGACCGCGCCCAGCACGATGGAAACCGGCGCCGCCGCGATGGCCGTGGAGAGCCCGATTAACCCCGCCGATGAGCCGAGTCCGGCCGCACCCACACCGGCACCCGTCAGCGCATAGCCGCTGGGACCCATTTTGCTGTCTGATTCGTTCTGTGGCATGGTGTCTCCTTCGGTGATGAATGTGTCTTGCCGCGCCTCACTGCAGCGAAATCACGACACCCGTCGGCGTCTGGACGCCGCCGACCGTGGCTAGCAGAGGCACATCGCCGGTGCCCAGGCCCGCCGGAAGCTGCACCACGTTGATCTGATATAGCCCGGCCTCGACGATGCCGGTGAAGCCGGGCAGCACGGGGATGTTATTGATCAGCAGCTGGACGGAATTCGTCGCGGCGGCTACGCCGGAGTAGACCTGTCCCGCCAGCACTGTGGGGTTGGTAGGGCCGAACCCGACGCCGAACAGCTCCAGCGTGTCTCCGGCTTTGGCCGCGACGGTCGGAAAGCCGAGCGAGGTTCCGGTCGGACCCAGAATGTCGTAGGTCCCGCCGCCATATGCGCCGGAGCCGTCGGTTCTAAGTATGATGCCGGCCACATGCCCGCCCGCGAACACGCTGAACGAGGGACCGAACTGCGCCAGCGTCACGGTCGAAGTTGCGGTTCCGCCCGCGGTCTTCACGGTGACGTTGACGATGCCTATCGTAGGGTCGTCCGGGGCTTGGGCGTTGATTTGGCCGGGGCTCACATACCAGAGATAGGCGGCCTTGCCATTGATGGTGACGCTGGTGCCGCCGAGCAAGGCCGGGAAATCGCCGTTCCACGAGGCGGGCGCCACAGCGAGGTTGCTGCCGTAAATCGAAATCCACGAGCCGGGCTGAATGGTATTCACGGAGCTGTATATGGGAACAACGCCGCCGGGCGTGATCGAGGGCGGCGGCGGGAGCGGTGCCAGCAGACGGATGCGGTTGTTGCCGGGGTCGGCCACATAGACGCTCCCGGCCAATACCTTCGCGTCGCGCGGCGTGTTGAGCTCGGCGCTTAATGCGAGGCCTTCGTCACCGCTGAAGCCGGCCGTGCCGTTGCCCGCGACCGTCGCGATGGTGCCGCCTGCCAGCAAGATGCGAATCCGGTTATTGTTCTGATCCGCGATATACAGGTTCCCCGCCGCATCAAGGCCGATTCCTGTTGGGGAAAAGAGTTCCGCGCCGAGTGCGGGGCCGCCGTCACCCGCGAATCCGGGAGTGCCGTTGCCCGCCACGGTCGTGATGACGCCGCCTGCGACCTTGCGGATTCTGTTATTGCCCTGATCGGCGATGAAGAGGTTTCCGGCCGCGTCGATCGCGAGACCTCTGGGCAGGTTCATGGCCGCGCTCGTGGCCGGACCGCCGTCGCCCGAAAAGCCGGTGGTGTAATTGCCCGCGACGGTGGTGATGATGCCGGTCAAAGCCGTGACCTTGCGGACGACGTTTGCGCCGCCTTCGATGGTAACGAAGAGATTCCCGGCAGAATCGAGGACGATATCTTCGCCAACCGCCAGTGCGGCGCTGGTGGCAAGACCGCCGTCGCCGGTGTTGCCCGCCTCGCCGTTGCCTGCCACGGTGGTAATCGTGCCGCCGGGGGTAACCTTGCGGACACGGTTATTGTTGCGGTCGCCGATGTACAGGTTGCCCGCCGCATCGACGGCCACCGCGCCGGGGGCATTGAGCAGGGCTGCGCTCGCCGCTCCGCCATCACCGCCGAACCCCGCGACCCCTGTGCCGGCGACGGTTGTGATGGTTCCATTCGGGGCTACTTTGCGGACGCGGTTGTCATTGCCCTCCGCGAGGTACAGATTACCCGCGGAGTCGACCGCAATCCTCAAAGGGCTGTTGATGGAGGCGCTGGTGGCAGGCCCGCCGTCACCCGAATAGGCGGCGGTTCCGTTGCCTGCGACGGTTGAAATCGTGAACTGTGGAGCGGTTTGATTTTGCGCCGGGGAACGGGCGGAGAACAAAGCCGCCAAAACAGAAGCCGCAAGAAATGATCGCGTCATGGATCGGATCATCCCATAAGTCGGATTTAAAATACAACTACTGCTATTTAAGCATTCGATATCAAGAGCCTAAGTGCCGTTTTATGTTACGTTTGGCGTTGATCTCGGGACGGCAGATGAAGGCGGCCCGCGCCCTTGTCGCGTGGGAGCAGACGGATCTGGCTAAAAAAGCCGGCGTGGCGGTCAGCACCGTGCGGCGCATGGAGTCGTTCGACGGCGAAGTCGGCGCGCGAACCTCGACGCTCTCCCTCGTGCAGAAGGCGCTGGAGCGCGCCGGAATCGAGTTTCTCAACGATGGAAGTCCCGGCGTGCGGCTGCGACCGCGAGGGTCGCGTTAATAGCGGCCGCGAGCATTCACTGATTATTTCGCTCCATCACTGCGCGGTAGTGCGCGATGCCCTCGGCCATAGGGGCGGGCAAATGGGCGGTCTTCTTCAGTTCCTCGATCCCGCCAAAACCGAAACCAAGCCGTTGGGGGGATGCGGTCATACCGAGACTACAATGGAAGCCTCCGGGATATGCCGAGAACATTTTTCGCGCGATATGATTGCCCGTAGTCAGTTATCTGTGGAGAGCCAGAACACATGTCAGAAGGATTTGCCGGCATCATCGATCAGCTGGAGCGGCGGAAGACCGCTATCGAACGCGCGCTTGCGGCGCTGCGCGATATCGAGGGAACGGAAGCTCCCGCATCGGCGCAATCATTTGCCGTCGCTCCCGCAAAACGCAGGGGCAGGCCCAAGGGCACGGGACTAAACCGGCGCTCCGAGGGACAGAAGAAACGATGGGTCGCAAAGAAGGCGGCGGAAGCCGCGCCCGCCGAGGCTCCGCAGAAGCCCGTGGCTCGAAAGGTCGCGTTTACCCCGGAGGGCCGTCAGCGGCTCGCGGAGGCGATGAGACGCCGCTGGGCGGTGAAGCGGGCGGCGTCCGCCGTCAAGAAGGCCGGGCGCAAGAGAGCCGCGAAAAAAGCGTCGTAGCCCACCGCGAGGTTAACTCTTTATTAACCGTAACGCCGTACCATCGCGGGATGGGACAGTCCAAAGCACAATGCAGGCATGATGCGCCCCCCCCCCCGATAAAACCCTGCCTAAACCGGCTCTGACAGCGGGTTTCACGCTGATAGAGATGGCGATAGTGCTGGTCATCATCGGCCTGATAGTCGGCGGCGTGCTCGTGGGGCAAAGCCTCATCAATGCGGCGGCGCTGCGCGCGCAGATAAGCCAGATTGAGAAATACAATACGGCGGCGAATACTTTCCAAGGGAAGTACGGCGGCCTACCCGGCGATCTGAGCGCCAATTCCGCCGCGCAGTTTGGATTCGTGACAAGGACCGGGCTGCCGGGACAGGGTGATGGAAATGGTTTAGTTGAAGGATTTAACTCAGGTCTGGACGAAACGGCGGGCGAAACTCTGGGATTCTGGGTGGATTTAAGTACGGCAGGACTGATCGACGGAAACTTCGCCAATAGTCCATTTACCAATCATTCCGACGCCACCGGGGCTGCGCTTGATGCCTACTTTCCACAAACGAAATTAGGGCAAGGCAATTATATATACGTCTATAGCGGGGGCTCACATAATTGTTGTAATGCTACATATTTGAAGACGGGCATCAACAACTTTGGCTTATCGGTTGTGACGCACTTAGTGACCGCTTCTAATACGATGTCATCTCAGCCGGGACTTACCGTTGAGCAAGCGTTCGCCATAGATTCGAAGATTGATGACGGTTATCCAATGAGTGGTCGTGTCACGGCGGTTTATGTAAGCGGCTTTGACGCTTTCTACGCGAATGGTGGCTGGGACCCAGGCCCTCCCGATACTTCCCAAACGCCGCCGTCTTCCAGCACCTGTTACGACAATGGCAACAACGCCGCGAATCCCATGCAATACTCTCTTGGCCAGAACGGAGGCGCGGGTGTAAACTGCGCGCTCAGCTTCCAATTTCGGTGATGATTTCGTCCGCCGTATATATAACCTCCATTGCCCGCCCCTTTGGAAAGTGCCATCTTTCAATGAAGTTTACACAATCCGAGGCTGTCACAAAACCTTAACTTTCATTTCTTAAGACCTCTCAATATACTTCGGCGTTTAGGCTCTAAGGATAGAAAGGTCTTTTGCATGAGTGCGACTACAGTCAGTCCTATGATGGACAGCCTCGAATTGAGAACGAAATACGCCAAATGGGAGGAGGATGGAATCAACGGCGCCCACTATAGGATACGGGCGGCATGGCAGGATTTGCTGGCTGAAGAGATTTTGAATCAGCTTGGAGTTGAACGCACAACAGAGCTCAGTACTCCGAGAGGACGATTACGGCTCGCGTACGAGGATCTGGTAAATGAGCAGAACGATTATCGGGAACAAAATCTCGGCCTCCGGGGTCGCCCGATGGAGCTGCGCGATTATGAAGCGCTGGACGAGATGAAGCGCGTAGCGCAGACGAGCATGGCAGAGGACCTTGGTTTGATCATCTCCAGGGCAAGAGTGATAGCGGGAGATATCAGGAAACAAATTAGAACAGGTCGCGAATTGTAACCTGCCCTCCGCCGGACGTGGCACTCGACGCTAATTGAAGAGATTTTCGCCTGTGCCGGTCATGCGTCACCACTTCTTCCCGCGCGCGGCAATTTCCCGCGAACCCTATGCAGTATTCTATGACCCAAAACGGTGGCACCAACGTCAACTGCGCACTTTCGTTCAGGTTTCAGTGAGAATGCACCCGCCTGGCCAACGCGGCTCCCGCAAACCCTTCGGCGCTCTCTTGAAGGCGCGGGTTTGCTTCGCCGAAAGGGACCGCGAAGCGTAGAGGGGCATCCGATATTGCGCCAGCCCACGTCCGTACTGCATTGCATATGTACACTGGGTTTTCCGGTCATGGCGACGAAACCTCCGCTGGCGTTTCTCAGCTACGCGCATCAGGACGATGTGCACGAGGGCGGAAAGCTGCGCAAATTCGCCGAGCGGCTGAGCGGCGAGGTGCGGCTGCATTCCGGGGAAGAATTTCCCATCTTCGTGGACCGCAGCGATGTGAAGTGGGGGCAGGAGTGGCAGGAGCGCATTGAGGAGTCGCTCAGCGGAGCAACCTTCCTGATCCCCATTCTGACGCCCGGATACTTCAAGAGCGACTGGTGCCGCAAGGAGTTCCTGCGCTTCCTGGACCGCGAACGGGCCTTGAAACGGCGGGATTTAATCCTGTCGGTCTACTATGTCCGTTGTCCCTTGCTTGAAGATCCGTCGAAGCGGTCGCAGGACGAACTGGCCCAGATACTTCGCGATCGGCAGTACAAGGACTGCCGCAATCTGCGACACATGGCTTGGACGGAGCCCGAGGTAACCCGCCAGTTCGAAAACATGGCGCTCGAAGTCGTTGCCGCGCTGGAGCGGCCCGATGCTCCGCCGCCAGCCGTCGCGCAAGTAGGCGCTGAGTTCACGAATAGATTGTCCGGGGCGCGGTCACCCGAGACCAGCGCACGGAATCCGAGCCCCGCTCCAACCCACTCGGGAATTCTGCCGGCCCGCCCCCCGGAACGTGTCGCCGCGCCGTCTGTCAAGGATATGCCGACAGTACGCAGGGCCGCGGAAATCCCGGTGGTGGAACCGCATGCACCCGCGCGGGAAGCCACACCCTCCGCGCGGGAGCGGCTGATCGAGGAAAATCTCTCGCCGCCAGTATTACTGGAGGAAACGGGGGATATGAAGCATGAGGAGTTCGCCGGGACCGTCGCCCCATTCCCCGGCGAGTTGGCCCCGCCCTCCACGGAAGTACAGCCCGGCCCCGAGGTCGATTTCTTCGCGGAAGCCAGCGCAAAATTCCGCGAGGGTGATCAAGAGGCGGCTCTGAATCTCTTCTGCAAGGCGGCGACCGGGGGGAACGGCGCAGCCATGTACACCCTCGGCATGATGTACGAACTCGGTCTGGGCGCGCCGGTGAACCTTGAGAAGGCGCGCGGATGGTACCTCCGGGCCGCGAGGAAACACAAGAGCGGCGATGCCATGAACAGCCTCGGACTCCTCTATCAGCACGGTGAGGGAGTCATCGCCCAGAGCGCCGAGAAGGCGCGCTTCTGGTTCCGTTTGGCGGTCAGGCACGGCAGCGAAGAGGCCGCCCAAAACCAGCAACGGTTCGCAACGTAACCTCAACTGGCTTTTCGATAGTAGCTTTCCACCGCCTGCTCTATGTCGGCATCGGTGGCCGGCGTATCATCGCCCCGGATAAACTGGCACCTCTCCTCTTTGACCTGGTCTGCGACGTAGGCACGTCCTTGCGGCAACGCCGAGTGGGTTACGCGGATTTTGTCCATGTACTCCCTGAAGCTTCCAAACTTGCTCCAGAACATGGGAATCTCGAACCATCGCAGAAACCAGAGTCGCCAGGAGCGGAACGAAATCTGGAGCGTCCCGTCAAAATGGCCCTGAAAAGGACTGCGCTGCCCGCCGTCTTCCTGGGAGATCGACACGCGCAAACCCACGGTGTGTTCGAGCAGCCAGAAAACACCGGCCGATGCTCCGCCCGCCCAGGCGATTGCCGCAAACACTCCCGCCCCTTGGACCGCGATTTGCCAAGGAGAGCCGTTGCGGACCAGCCAGATAATGACTCCGGTGCACATCGTCCCCCAGATTCCGCAGGCACCATGCACGGGAATCGCGCCCGCAACGTCGTCGATGCCCCATTCCGGAAGGCGGTCGAATGCCCAGTTGTGAACCAGCCCCGCTGTCGCGCCCACGATCATCGCGCTCATGGGGTTCGCGACGTCGCAGCAGGCGGTGATGGCGACGAGTCCACCGAGCGTCCCGCCTATCGTCTTTCCGTACACATTAGCGCTGCCGGTGAATGACGCCTGCAGATAGGCGACAATCCCCGCGCACGCGCCCGCAAGATTGGTATGCAGGATGATGGACGCGATGGTCGAGTCGTACTTAAGCAAGCTTCCGCCGTTGAAACCCCACCACCCGAACCACAGCATGATCACGCCCAGGACCGCGTAACCCACGCTGTACGGCTGGAACGCGCCCGCCTTGTGGCGGGAGAAGTATCGTCTGGGGCCCACGAACTTCACTCCGGCCCATGCGATCCAGGCCCCCACCGAGTGGACCACCGTCGAGCCCGCGAAATCGTGGAATCCCGTATGGTCGCCATACGCGTCGTGATAGGCGGGCGAGGGACCGATATGCTTAAGCCATCCCAGGTCATTCCAGGCCCAATGGCCGAATATCGGATAGACAATCGTCCCGGTCAGAACCGTCGCCAGAAAGTAGGGAAAAAGCGCTGTCCGTTCCGCGATGGCGCCGTCGACAATGGTCGCGGCGGTTGCCGCGAAGGCTAGCTGGAACAGCAGATATTCAAGGCCGAGGCCGAGTGGCTTGTAGGCCGCCTCGACGCCCTCCGCCGAGGGAGCGAAGAGATTCACGCCCAGAAAGCCGCCAAGAGATTCCGTTCCGAACATGAGGCCGAAGCCCCAGCAATAGAAGATGACACAGAGCACCAGCCAATTCATCAGGTTCATCATCCCGATGGCGCCTTCATGGCGCCTCCGGCCGACTCCGACTTCAAGACACAGGAAACCCGCCTGCATGAAGAAGACGAGCACCGCGGCCAGGAGGACCCACAGCCGCTTCAGCGTCTGGCTGGTGATCTGGAGCCCGGTATTGGGGTCGCTGATCAACTTTTCCACATGGTCCAGTCTCGGGGCCAGGCCTAGTTTCTTGTCGGGCTCTTTATTCGCATCACCGGGGTCGTTGAGCGTGGTCTCGACCTTTTCGAGCCTGATGCTGATGCCCTTGTCCGGGGCATCGATCTTAGTCTCGATACTGCCTACCCTCGGGCTTAGGCCAGTTTTCTGGTCGTTGAGTTTTGATTCGACGGTTCCAAGCCGCGGGCTCAGGCCGGTGTTCGGATTGTTGATTTTGTTCTCGACCGCGCGGAGCCGGTCGTCCACGTTCTGACCTCGCAGGACCGGGCGGGTCGCAAACAGGCACGTGAGCGAAATAACGAGCATTACTCGCTTATTGGACATGTTTATTCTCCAAACTGAAAATGGTGGGCTCAGACAGGCGACAGGGCTGGCACGCCCGATGGGAATGCGCTAATAGCCCGTAAAGTATACATCAGCCCAATGACTACGCTCTGACGCGAGCTGACGGTCCGCAACCCGGCGGGCGGGGGCCGTCTGATGTGATCAATAATCGGCGGGCGTGAGAGCACGCGATATTGCCCGGCCAACGGTCATGCCTGGCGTATTCCATCAAAAGGTGGCATGGTGCGCCTGTCGGCGTTGGCTGTATTTCCGGCTCGCTCGCGGGCTGCTAAAATGGCATTTGACAAGTGGGCGCTCCCACTGTAAGGTGCCAGAATGCATGCCACAGTGACACTCGACAAGGCCGGGCGCGTCGTAATACCCAAGACGCTGCGGGACGAATTGCATCTGGAGCCGGGCGACTCGCTGGCGCTGGAGTCCGAAGGCGAAAGCGTCACGCTGCGCCCGGTACGGTCGGCATCCCCATTGCGGAAGGAACGCGGTGTCTGGGTCTTCCACGGCGGCAGGAAGCTCAGCGCCGCCGTCACCGACAAAGCGCTCTCCGATATCCGTGCTAAGCGCGACCGCGACAATCGCGAACCGGGTCAATGAAAGCGTTTCTCGATACCTCGGTGCTGGTCGCCGCTTTCTATGACGGGCACGAGCACCACAATCCCAGCTTCGAGCTTTTCGTCACCCACAACAGAAAAACCGGGAGCACGGCCGCGCATTGCCTGGCGGAGGTGTATTCGACGCTCACGGGAATGCCCGGCAAGGACCGCGCAAGCGGCGACGAAGCGCTTTTGTTTCTGGGGAGTGTTCGCGAGCATCTGAGCATCGTTACTTTGGACCCGGAGGAATACTTTAAGACCGTGGAAGGTGTGGCGTCCGCCGGTGTGTTTGGCGGCGGGATCTACGACGCCATCATCGGGCAGTGCGCGCTGAAAGCCAAAGCACAAACCATCTATACGTGGAACGTCAAGCATTTCAAGCGTCTCGGCGCGGATATTGCCAGCCGCGTGAAAACTCCCTGAATGCGGCTGCGCAAACGGCGCTTTCCTGACCGCGCGGGTTTGTTTCGCCGTAAGTGGGTGCCGTGACAGAAGAGCGGGCCCATGAAGCGACAATGACACCCGAATAACAAAGGGCCGCCGGAATGACCAGCGGCCCCTCGCGTTCCAGCTTGGCTCCTTACCGGCCCTGATTTCGCCCCCGCGATAAGTCGCGGATCTTGGTGGCCGCCTCGCGGGCCGCCTCGGCGAGGTCGAGCAGGTCGTGCCTGCCGAAGCTGCTTCCGCTCTTCCATTCCTCGCCGTCCTTATATCGAATGGTTGGGGATGAAGCAGTGAAGAAATCACCGCCGCTTCCCTGATTTTTCCAGATGGCGATCTCGACGTTGCCGTGCTTCGCGGTGTCGATGGGGCGGCGTCCCGCTCCCTGTGACTGTTCGGATTCGTCATTATCGGCGCGTTGCGGTTGTCCCATATACCCTCCATTGAGTTAACGTGGCTTCATTGCCGGGCCGAATTATACGCGGGCGAATACACCCTGCAAGAAATTTTCGACTTGCGTGTGTAGCGATGCGGTCGCAAGCGCTGTTGACGCGCCGTCATCCATTTTCGTCGGAGCGGAGTTCAGGCAGGTAGAATTCCTGGAAACGGGGGTCGGAAGGATTGATGCAGCCGATCTCGGTGGCCAGATTGAACAGGTCTTCCGGAAATCCGAAGAAGATGCCGATGAGACGATAGGCGGCGCCAATCATGCGTGGCGCGTCCGCTCCGGCATCTTCAAGCGGGCCGGAATGCAGATACCTGTTCCGCACATCCTTATACAGCGCCTTAAGCTCCTCTGCGAATGCGTCATCAAAGTAACCCCAGCTGTGGAGGGCGTCGATATTCTCGTCCCATGCATTTGACGGCCCCTTGTTCCAGAGCCTCTTGATGCGCGGATGATACTTATGCAGCCTGATCCGAGCGATATTGAGCAGGCGCTCGGTGGAAACACACGCCGCCGAAATCGCCGAGAACAGGTCGCCTCTGACGTAGGTTCTCTCGATCTCGCCGATAACGCCCTGAAACTCGGGCATTATCGAAGCAACCGGCGGCGTTATTGCGAGGTACCTGTCGATCATGGCCTCCGAGACCAGACAGTCGGGAATCATCGCGCTGGAAACGACTCCGCCGCCGTCCGGGGGGACGAGCTGCAGCTTGACATAATCACGCGCCCTTTCGCGCTGGAGAGCGGGCGAGAGACCGCGCAGCGCATTGCGCGCGGTGCTTACCGCAACGGGAAAATATCGGGCCATGGCTTGAAAAGATGCTGCGTTCTCAATCCCTTCGATAAATGATACCGGCGCCGCTCAGCGCATAATCTCGATCATCCGGTTTGTGACAGCCTGTTGCTTAGGCGCCATAAATGGGGTTTAACGCTTTCTTAAACATTCGCCGGTAGAAAAGAAGAGGGGCTTAAAATTTTGGCAAATACTTTCGTACATTGGGCAAGACGGAACAGGCGGCGGTCGCGGCGCACGTGCGCGCCGAGTACGACAAGCTCGTCTTTCAGCAACCCTCGACCTACGTTGCCACCAATGCGCAGGCGGACCCGGAAGGTTGGCAGGAGCGGCTGTGCGAACTGATCGCCGGGGATTTGAAGCGCGTCGAGGCCATCACGGAGGCGGCGCGCCGCAAGCAACAACAGGAGGTTCCCAAGTGAGCGGCATGCATGCGCCCCCCCCCCGATAAAACCGTTCCTAAACCGGCTCTGGCAGCCGGTTTCACGCTCATAGAGATGGCGATTGTGCTCGTGATTATCGGCCTGATTGTCGGCGGGGTTCTGGTCGGGCAAGACCTCATTCGAGCGGCTACTGTTCGTGCGCAGATTTCGCAGATTGAGAAGTACAACACGGCGGCGAATGTATTCAAGGAGAAAACAGGCTATCTGCCTGGCGATATCCCACCGAGCTCCGCCTCTCAGTTCGGGCTGTTCACCCGAACGGGAGTGGCGGGAGACGGTGATGGAAATGGCATTGTTACGGGAATGGCTTATAGCGCTGGCATCGTGGAAAATTATGGCGAAACCACTCTGTTCTGGACGGACCTCAGCACATTTCACCTTATCGACGGCACTTTTTCTCGGGAGGGTGCTCCTGCGGGCGCGGACTTCACTCCTTCGAATTCCAATCCGTTTTACACACTAATACCTACCTTCCACAGGCGAAGCTTGGCGGTGGCAACTACGTGTATGTATTTAGCGGGGGGGGCTGGAATGGCGCGACTTGGAGCAGCACCAGTATTAACTATTTCGGAGTTTCTGCACTGCCCCACGCTAACTCGGGTACCTGGCCTCTAGGAAATCCGGCTCTAACTGTTCAGCAGGCGTACGCTATTGATATGAAGATAGATGATGGCTATCCCCAGACTGGCAACGTGACCGCCACATACTTAAATTGGGATGCCATTGCATGGGCAGGCACGGGAGATATCGCCGTCAGCCCCTATACAACAGCCACCCCCGGTTCGTCCACCACCTGTTTTGACAATGGCAACACGGCGGGCCAGCCGCAACAATATTCGATGGAGCAAAACAACGGCGCTGGCGTGAATTGCGCGCTCTCATTTCGGTTTCAGTGATGGGCGCGATGAAAGTTCTTAACGTCACCTGTGCCGCCACGGTATCTCGACTCCGCTTTCTCTGGCCTCTTTTTGCGGCCCTTATCATCGCGGGCGACGGCTATTTGTGGATTCAGTGGCGGACGAAGCTGGGCGAGGAGACCTCGGATGCTCTCTCCCTTCCGACGCTCGACCAATGGACGCCGGTATGCATCGACCATCCGGGGCGAGGCAGCGCATGCCACGTCATCTTCTCATTCGCGTACCAGGACGCCTCCGGCGGCCGGCAGTTTGCGATTCTCGGGCTTTCGAGTAACCGCGCCACCATCACCGCGCCCATCGAGCGATCCACTCTCGCATCCTGGCGCGTGGACGGTCATCCGCTCGCGGAAAGCCTGAGTACACAGGGAGACGGCGCGGTGCTCTCGCGGCGGCGCAGCGCAGCGCTTATCGAGCAGATGCTCACGGGAAAGCAGCTGACGGTCCGGTTCGTGGAATCCGGCACGGGCAGGGTGATCGAGCGGAGCTTTCCGCTGGCCGAATTTCCGAAAGCCTATGCCCGGTACCGTCAACTGCAACGGGGGCGCGCCACGGCGAGGAGCGCCTGACGCTTCGTTTGCGAGGAACCGCGACGCGGGCCACGACCGATGCGCGGGCCGCGTTCCGGTGTATCCTCCGTTCATGAAGATCCTGGGCGGCGGCGAGTGGTCACGCGGCGACGCGATCGCGCTGCTGGGCGTGCTGGTGGCGGTCGTGGGGACTATTGCCGCGGTGCTTGCCGTTCCCGGCATGCCTAAATTCCTGCATCTTGATTCCGAGGGCGCTGCAGAGACCGCAAAAACAGCAGCTGCTCCCGCGCCAGTGCCGCCGGTGAGCCCGGCACTCAAGGCCGTCACCCGAACGAAGGACGTGACCTCCGGCCAGGTCAATTTCGGTTGCGAGCAGACCATGCAGGTCGAGACGCCTCCCGTTTCGTTTGGCCTGAATCCCCGGAATGTCGATGCGCAACCCGCCTGGGTGAACATGGACAATAACGTGAAGAGCCACAATCAGAGCACCGCGAATGTCGAAGACCCGGCGACGCATCGGGTGACCGGCATCAAAGCCGTGGGCTCGATAACGGGCCTCGACACCCAGTCGATTCTTGGAGTGAAGAACTGTCCCGGCGGCGGACATGGAGAACTGACGCTGCATGTCAGCTGGACCGAGGACGAGCCTGCCGAACGGCAGTAGACTTCGGTAGCCAAACGCGGCTCCCGCAAACCCTGCGGCGCTCTCTTGAAGGCGCGGGTTTGCTTCGCCGTTATCAAGGTTTCGTTCCCTTTTCATCTGAAAGGCACTGGCTAAGAGCGATGGGCTTTACGCCGTCCTCGATGTGCTCACGCAGACGGTCCCACTGACAATCCGGTGCGCGCCCAGCGGCCAACAAGGGACAAACAGTCCGATTTCCCACCGAGCCACCCCATCCTTTGACCCCGGATTATTTCCGTGCAATACTTTTTGCCAAATGGAAAATTCAGGCGGCGAGCAAGGTTTGCCATCGGGAAAAGATGGGGACGCGGGCTTTGGTGCCGAGATTGAGCGGTTGGCGGCGCTATTGCCGGAGTTGTGTTATGCGGCGAATCGCCTGCTTGAGGACTGCACGCCGCAATTCTCCAAAAAGGTCGGGGTTGCCCTTTGGGCGCTCGGCGGCTCCACGAAGTCGGACGATGTGGGGCGTTACCTCACCACAAGCGACCTGGTTGGGACGTTTCGCGACTGGTTCGTTGTTTCACCGGATAGTGCGAACTCCGAGGTCAGCAAGGTAAAAGCCGATCTCTTCGGGCGGCAGTTCATCAAAGTCGAGGGCGACCGCGATCACATTCATCTGACGCCCAAGGGCGAGGATGCGGTTCGCGAGATGCACGGAATCGCCCGCGCCGTTGTGGGGCAGACCGTTAGCGGCCTCAGTCCGGACGAGCGCAGAACGCTGATAGACTTCGCGGCCCGGATGATCGCCACCAGGAAGCCACCCGCTAGAGAAACGTCGCCGGGCATTGCAAATAAAAAAGAAGTCGGTTAAGCTCAGACTGGTTTGGCGTTGTCTGCGTTTTTGAGCCTCCGTGAGCCTGCAAGTCGTCAAAATTTTCCACTTCACAAACTTCTATTGTTCCCATACGGATAGGTTGTGGAAATTCTAGCCAAAATACCTCTCGGCTAACGCCCTTCTCTCGTTGTTTAGACTACCTTGACGCTGCTACGCTCAACCTTGTAAGGAGCCGTTTTTCCCAATGCGCGTCAGCTTCCGCTTCAAGTTTCTGGCTGTATGCGGCGCGGTCTTGCCCGCCGTACCCGTTGGCACCTGCCTCGTGTTTCGCGGCGTCGAGGCGTGGAAACTCTGGCACGAGATGAGCCGGTTCACGACGCTGGGAGTGATTGCCTGGCTGTGGGCCTTCGCGTACATTCTCGCTTCGGTCGTCACCATCTTCGGGCTCGACGATCAGCGTGAACTCCGGTGGTGGGAACTTCTGATTGATGCCGGAAATGGCGTCAGCAGCGTGGTCCTGGCCATCAAATGCGCAAGCCAGCAGTTCGACGACTCCCACCCGATCCCTTATGGGGATTCCGGCGAAGCTGAACGCATATTCCGGAGGGAATCTGAACGGCATTCCGGGATGAACCCGAACACCATCGGAGCGTAGCGACGCTGGCATCTCGATTGTGCAAGAAGTGTTCGCCTTCGTCAAGAGAAACCTGTCCGGAGCGAAGCGAAGGCGGGATGCCGCAAGCAGAGAAAGGGGTGCAGGGGAAAGGGGCGGCAGCCCTTTTCCCCGTTCAGCATGCAGTGACCCCGGAGCGCGACGAGCGCTCCGGTTCCAAGCCGGTCATCGGCTATACAACTGAGCAGCCAAACGAGCGCAAAATAGAAAGCGTGCTACTAATGAACGTCGGAACAGAAGTCTATGAATGACGACGATATTGTGGCGCGCGAGTTAGCGAAATTAGGCGGGTTGGGTGGCAGGCTCGGTGGCGGGAGTTTCGCCGGCTTAGGCGGCTCGCACGGAGCGAAACTTGCTGCCTCGTTTTTATCTACCGAAACCAAATCCGAGAAGCTTGCCCTCAGAACGACACCAGAACGGGCGATTCAGCTTGGATTTTCCGCTCTGACCAGGTTAGGAAGGTTGCAGCACGAAGAGTCCGATGGTTCACCGTACCCATTGCTGAAGGCCGTGGTGGGGTCGGGTTTTTTGAACATGAACCCTGCTGTTGTGTTCCTGGAAATTCTTGAAGGACCCTCGGACACATGTGAGATCACAATAACCGCTGCCGCAAAGGAGGGCCTCATTAAGCAGCGTACGGCGGAAAAGGCCGTGCAGCGGATTGCCTCAGAGATCACCAAGCTCGCCGCAGCCGGTGGTTGAACATTAGTTGATACGTGCCCTTCAAAAAAACTATTGCCACCCATCACTATGCGCTTGGCTTCCCACGATTCTTTCGCATCGAGTCGCCTCGCATCTCGATGCGGTGGGCATTGTGAACCAGCCGGTCGAGGATGCCATCAGCAACTGTCGGGTCACCGATCTGCTCATGCCACCGGGTCACCGGCAACTGCGACGTGAGAATCAGCGAACGAACCTGATAGCGGTCCTCGCAAATCTCCCAGAAGTCCCGGCGTTCTGATTCAGCCAGCGGTGCCATGGCCCAATCATCAATCACCAAGACATCGATCCGGCTCAACCTTGCGAGCAGATTGCGGAAGCTTCCGTCCGCGCGGGCCAGCGCCAGATCCCGGAACAGCGCCGCCGCGCGCGTGTAAAACGCCGAGTATCCATCGCGGCAAGCCTTCTGCGCGAGGGCACAGGCGACGAAACTCTTGCCCACGCCAGTCGGCCCGAGAACAAAAAGGTTCTCATGGTTCTGTACCCACTGCGAATCCTTCGCCAGCCCTCGAATGACGGTCTTTTCCAGACCCCGTGCTGCGCGGTAGTCTATGTCCTCGATACAGGCGTTGTGACGGAGCTTTGCGATCTTCAATCGCCGCGCCAGCGCCTGATTCTCGCGCCAGTTCCATTGCTGATCCACCAATAAGGACAGGCGCTCGACAAAACTCAGCTCCCGGACAGCCGCGTCTTGTTCCTGCGCCTTGAGCGCATCCGCCATGCCCTGCAGCCGCATGCTGAGGAGTTTTTCGATCATTGGTTGTTCCAGCATTTTGCGGCTCCTATTCGAAGTACTCCGCACCGCGGATGTTGTCGTGCGGTGACGATGGGCTGGGTGGCAATGTTGGCGTCCCGAGCGGCTGCTGGTCGAGCGCATTCTTCAGGATCGATTTCACGCTCTGGTAGCGGCACGCTCCGGTGAGCAGCGCCCGCTCGGCAGCGGCTTCCATGCGAACTGGTGAGTACTGCCCGGCCAGTCGGATGATGCCCAGGCAGCCGCGATATCCCATCTCCGGGTGTGGCTTATCGGCGAGGATACGTTCGAACAAACGCGCTGTGTGCGGGCCGACAGACTCAGCCCAGTGCACCATACGGGAGGGAGTCCATTCCAGATGCTCCTGGTGGGATCGTGGACGATGTTCGGCGATGGTTACGGTGTGCCCATGACCGCGCGCACGCAAATGCGAAGCTACGCGCTGGCCCTTATGGAAAAGCTCGACGGTGTTCGGCGTCGAGCGCACTTCCAGCAGCTCCTGCACCAGGTTGTACGGCACGCTGTAGTAGTTGGTGTCGAATACGATGTGATAGTCAATGTTGACTCGTGCGCGGGACCACTGGCTGAGATCGAACCGCTCGACAGGCAGAGGATTCAGGGCGGGCTTGTCGAGAGCCACGAACTGGGACGCCCGTGAGCCTTCTCGTTTGCGGAACGGCCGCTGGTTGATGCGGTCGCGCAGCTCGCGGATAGCCTGGTTCAGTTCCTCGATTGAGAAGAACTTCCGGTGGCGCACCGCCGCGATGATCCAGCGCTCGACGAGCAGCACTCCAGATTCGACCTTGGCCTTATCGCGCGGTTTGTAGGGACGCGCTGGAACCACTCCCACGCCATAATGCATGGCCATTTCCTGATACGTCGGGTTCAGGTCGGGATCATAACGGCAGGCTTTCGTCACACCGGTCTTGGTGTTGTCGGGCACCACCAGTTTCGGAGCACCCTGGCAGAACTCGAAAGCACGCACATGTGCGCCGATCCAGTTCGCCAGTTGCTCGTCGCCGGTGGCCTCAGCGTAAGTGTACGAGCTGGCTCCAAGTACCGCGACGAACAGATGCGCCTGCTGCACGGGACCACCCCTCGGGTCGTAGATCGGGATGGTGGTTCCCGCCCAATCGACGAACAGCTTCTCGCCGGCCTTGTGTTCCTGGCGCAGAACTACATCCTGCTTGCGGCGCCACCGCTGGTACAACTCGCAGAAACGGGAGTAGCGATAGCCGTCCGGGTTGGCCTGCCGATACTCCTCCCAGAGCAACTGCTGGGTCAGGTGTGAATGACGCTGCCGCTGCCGGTGAAGGTCGGCGAAGTCCGGCATCGGCAACACTGCGGGGCGAGCCCGTGGCGGTCCGCCGAACAGGGCAGTTTCGAGCCGGTCTTCGTCCCAATCCTCCCCAAGCGGCCACGTTACTCCGGCAGCTTCGGCCCGTTGCAGATACTCGTGTACGGTTCCGAGGCCAATCGAGCAACTGCGGGCGATTGCTCGCAGCCCCAGGCCCACTGAAAACTTCAATCGAAGAACTTCTTTGATCTTGCGCACGGACAATCTCCTGGCTGGCAAGTAATCCTCCCTTTCTCAGGGAGGCTACCCACCACTGTGTTGTCCAGCGCCGCTGGTCTGATGAAATCCGGCTCAAGCCGAACGCGGTTTCGGGATCGGCCTGAAACTGTTCGGCTTCATCCCGGAATCGGTGTTCACCTTCATCCCGGAATGCTGTTCGCGTTCACCCCGGAACGGCGTTCGGAATCATCCCGGAATCGCGTTCACTTTCCCCCGGATTCCCCACCCTTACGCCGTCCGGTTTACTCTGTGGCTCGCGATTTGTCTGATTCCGCAGCTCCTTGTTACCCACGCCGCCCGGCGCGCCCGCAGTGTCGCCGGCCATCTTCAGCGGCAACTTGCGGAGGAACAATCCAAGGCGGTGCCCCCGGTGTTGCCGGCGCGAATGACGCCTGTGAGCGCCGAGGTTGCGAGAGAAGAAGAGGAGAGGGAAGTCGTCGCGTAGGCAAGGCTAGTGAACCAACTCTGGTTCCGACGCGCTGTCAAATGGCTTGGTATCGAGCTTGCCGACGATGAATCTGACGGCGTCCGCATTGTAGATGACCGCGATGTCCTTCGGCAAATTCTTACCCTTGTCGTACCGTTCACGATGCGCTTTCGTTCGAAAGTTGTAGGCCGCGAAGGCAGTATTTCCTTTGATTTTCCAGTCTCGGATGATACGGTCGATCTGAGCCGGTTTGGTGCCGGGCCGCTCCAATTGGACTGCGGCGCGCAACTCCGAATACGACAAGGGATACTTATCGACAAGCGACTGTGTCTTCACCACGACCGGAAGGCCCGATGCCGAAGAATTGTCAGGAGTTGCGACGACACCGTCTTTTTCGGTCAGTTTCTTGACGGAACGGATCTCCGCAGCGATCTCGCAGATAAAGTGAAAGCCACCGCTCGCTGGGGATGCGGCTTGATTATCCATAACCAACTTGAGCAGGCGCGAAACGTCGTTAGCATTCTGATCGAGCGCAAGTACCGCCAAGGTCCGAAATTCATACGTAAATGCGAGAGGCATTATTTGAAATTTGCAGTCCGATAGCCTGTTGCCGAACCACCCGGTCAACAAACGGTGATAGTTTTGCAATGCCGCCACGCCAAGACTATGGACGATCTGCTGTACGGCGGGTTCTGTATAGAGATGCGTGGCAGTATCCCGGATCTCGATTAAAGAGGATATATTAGCGATTACGGCTGGCGGGAGGGAGAGGCGGTTCATCGCCGTGGTTAATTCAATCGTCAGGAAGTTGCCTGAGCGGCCCGTCTTGAAAGAACCGCCGGGCCTCGCAATGTAGAGCGCTTGAACGTCTCCCTGAGCGTCGACGATGAGTTTGGCCTTGCATAACGATTCCCAGGCGTTAATCACAAGGATTGTGAACGCCTGCTCGCGGTACGAGAAGACGGGCTTGTTATAAATCTCAATCGCAGCGAGCGCTGCTTGGATCGAAGCTGCCACAAGATGCTCAGCAAATTCAGACACTACCGCCGATAACTTCAAGCTGGTTTCTGTGGTCGTGTCTGTAGAATCCTGCTGTCCCACGGAAATGAATCCTTGCGCAACGTGACCCTATTTTACTATGCGTGGGAGAGATTACGCGGCTGCTGCACCGGGAGTTGCATCCGCTAACGACCCAAACGTTCGCGAGTCGGACATCAGTCAAGATGGTATCCAGATCGGCCACCTCATCAGGAAATCGACGAATGGAGCTCTCGCCCCTTTGATTGGGAGTAGTCGATCTTGGGCCCCGAATGGCCGAAGATCCGAAGGAGCACTCTATCGACAAAGCTCAACAGAATATAGAATTCCTGATTAATATCGGCAATTCCGAGCTTTGAGGCCCTCGCAGCGTCAGTCTCCGAAATGAAGCGCCCCGAATGCACAAGCCGGTTGCGAATCTCGATGACGGCATCAATGACACTCTTATCTTCGGAAAGAGTGAGCTCCCTCAACATGTAATTGATGACACGGCGCAGCGAGGGACGAGACAGCTGCGCCAGGGTCTCCGAGACAATCGTGACGGTATCGGAATCGATTCCGCCGGAGCTCAATGCGGATGTTGCGATGTTCCTAATCCGCGTGCGGAGAGCGCTTGGCATCAGGGTTTCCCATTCCCCTTTCTTTAGGGCATCAGCGAATTCGTTCTTTGCGATCTCCAATGTCACGGCCACCTTAAGACCACGAGTTTCCAGGAATTCACCCTCAAGACGCGCGTCCAGGAAAGAAGCGATCAGCCTCTCCAGATAACGAGAATCGCGGCTGGCATAACGGTCAAGGCCGGATTGCAGGAAGCGTTGGAGGATGGTTGTGTTGGCCTGATATGACAAATCTTTGATCGGAACTGTCGGAAGCGAACAGAAAGGTCGCGTCGGAGCCGCAGAGTGAAAGCGGTATCGCTTGTTAAGTTTCTGGTCAAAACCGTCTGCTCTGAGCCAGTCAACGGCAGTGCCTGCCGCAAGGGAAATCAGATGGCAGATCTTTGTAGCGAGGCCGTGACACCAAGACGGCTCCATCGACGACGCGGTCTTTAGCTCCAGTAAAGCGGTTGGCAAGACCCCGCGCGTCTGCTGGATGCGAACGATTCGATCGACATAGTCATCGAGTGGCTTGATTTCTACCTCGACGGTCTGACCGGATTCCTGAAGCGAAAATGTGTGACTTGGCGGGTGATGCGGCGGTTCACCAAGGTGAGTAAAGGGCGAAAACGCGAAGTTTGTGATCAGAAATGTGCTGCTTGTACTCGAATCGCCGTCCTCAAGAAGTTTGAGCGTGTTCGGCAGGAAGTAGACTGTCGCGTTTCCCGCGGGATCGAGAGACAAGGCCCTGCCGCCGACGCACCGCGTTGAGACCAAGATGCCGGACTCCGTCGTACCACGAAACAGAGCCACGACACCGCCTTTCAACACCGACAAGAGATTACTCACGAAGTCGATCGAAGATATAGACGCGAATACGATTTGAATTTTTCCGTCTGCATCTTGATCCGCTCGGAACTCGCATGGCATGGAACCAGCGCCATGAATGGAGAGCGTACCCGTACCGACGTAGGTCGCGACGGTGTTGTCGACTTCTTTGTGAGGAAATCCTTCCCGAAGGCGAAGAATTGCGGGGGTCACTGGAATGTCAGCCATTGCTTCAATGTACTCGCATTCGTAGTTGCTTGCCCAATATTAGGCCCCTGCGAAGCCGGGCGAGAACAGCTCAGCGCAGATTGTCAACCTGCCTGTTTGAGATGACGGTGATGTTGATGTAGGTCTGTTGCCTTTTCGCCTCACTTCTTCACATCGCCCTTCCCTGTTTCTTTAATGACTGATAAAGGACATTATCAGGCAATAACCCGGTTGACCGCCGGGGTGCGATCCGGTAAGCTGCTTAGACCTTTAACAACACATGGGATCGCTTTATGGAGGGTATCCAGTTCCTGATTGACGACAAAGGCCGGAAGACCTCGGCGCTCGTTGATCTCAAAAAATATGGAGCGGCATTCGAGGACTTCTGGGATGGGCTGATCTCTGAATCCCGCCGCAAAGAAAAAGCCATTCCTTACGAGGAATACCGGGCGAAACGCTTAAAACGCGCTCGCCCGCGTGCCTGAGTATTCGCTCGAAATCGCGGCAGCGGCGCAAAAGGAACTCGACGCCTTGACCGACGCGTTGTTCAATCGTATTGACCGCAAACTCAAAGCGCTTGCATCAACGCCCAGGCCTGCGGGATGTGTCAAGCTCAGTGGGTTTAGGGACCAGTGGCGGATTCGCATCGGCGATTATCGGGCAATTTACATCATCGACGACACGCAGAAAAACGTGAGAGTAACACGGGTTGCGCATCGACGCGATGTGTACGAGCCATGACCCGCCCTGCTCTCCCCGCTCCTTCAGGGAATCCTCCCCCAACCGTGATCGGACTGCCGGACATCATTCACCGCGCCGGCGCGAACGCCGTGTTCGCCGCGCAGGAGTTTTTCTCGGGCACCATTCGCAACAAGCATACGCGGCGCGCCTACCGCAAAGCCGTCATGGACTTTCTCGAATGGGCCGGCAAACACGGCGGGGGCGAGCTCGCCCAGATAGCCCCGTGGCATGTCGGGCAATACTTTGAACAATTGGCCGGTAGCACCGGCATCGCGACGCGCAATATGCGCCTGTCCGCCTTGCGGCATTTTTTCGACAACCTCGTGACCCGCCATGCGATCCTGCTGAATCCGGCGCGCACCGTCCGCGGCGAAAAGCTCGACGTCATGGAAGGCCGCACCCCGGAAATCCCCATCGCGGACGTGCGCAAGCTGCTCGCCTCGATCGATACGTCGCACATTGTCGGGCTGCGCGATCGCGCAATCCTGGCCATCATGGTCTATACCGCCTCGCGCCGGAGCGCCGTCGCCAAGCTCCGGCTCGACGACTTCTATCACGCCGGGCAACAGTGGATGCTGCATTTTGGCGAGAAGGGCGGCAAGTCGCGGGAAATCCCCGTCCGTCACGATCTCGAACAGATGATCGCCGAGTATCTCGATTGCGCCGGCCTGCGCGATGCCCCCAAGGACACGCCGCTGTTTCAGCGGGCGATGAAAAAGCGGCGCCGCCTTTCCGGCCGGGCGCTCGACGGCGACGACATCTACCGCATGATGAAGCGAAGGTTGAAAGACTTCGATCTCCCCCTGCTCTACTCTCCCCACTCCTTCCGCGTCACCACCATTACCGATCTGCTCGAACAGAACGTGCCGCGCGAGGACGTGCAGCACCTGGCCGGGCACGCCGATGCCCGCACGACCGGCCTCTATGACCGAAGAAAGAAGAAAATCAGCAGGAATATCGTCGAGCGGATTTCCGTGTGAAGGCCAACTTGCAGTCTCAGCGGTTGTCGAGCAATCCTATTTAAGAGCAGACGCCGAGGAATAGCAGATGACCGCGCCGAAAGTCTTTATTTCGTATTCGCACGACTCGAAAGACCACAAAACATGGGTGGCGAAGCTCGCAACCGACCTCCGCGGCAGCGGCGTCGATGTCGTGCTGGACCAATGGGATCTGGCCCTCGGTCAGGATATTGCACTTTTCATGCAACGCGGTGTGGCCGCATCTGACCGCGTGATTATGGTCTGCTCCCAAGAGTATGTAAGAAAGGCCGATGGCGGCTCCGGCGGCGTTGGCTACGAGCGCTTGATCATCACCAGCGAGGTCATCGAGAATATCGACACGAAGAAATTTATCCCCATAATCCGCGGGAATCCGGTGCCGATGAAAGTTCCCCGCTTCATGGGTCCTCGCCTTTACCTCGATTTCACGGACGACAATGATTACACTTCTAAACTGGAGGAGCTTCTTCGCGAAATCCACAACTCGCCCGCTATTGCAAAACCGCCGCTTGGATCGAACCCATTCTCCGGTTCCGTAGTCTCAGGTGGTCCGGCCGGCAGAATAGTAGGTCCGACGGGAATGACGGTTTCCGGGGTCGCCTTACTCGATGATGCCTGGTTCAACAAGCACGCTGAAACCGCCGCGGCCGGTCTCGCCAAGCTCGGCTTCAAGGCGCTCACGGAACTTCGATACGGGCTGCATAGCCCGGCCAACAAGTCGCAGCTTGATCTTCTGAATGCTGTCCGCAAGTCTGAGATTCACACGTTCGGCTGGCCTATCGGCGTTTTGCTGGAGAACCGGGATGAGTATCGCCCACGCCCGACGGCGGATGGCATTCGAGCCGAAGTCGCCATTGAAGAAAGTCACCTCTCAGGTCGCTCCTCTTATGACTACTGGGCTCTCCGCAATGACGGAGATTTCTATCTGCTCCAGAGTCTATTCGAGGATGATCGCGACGTTAACGCAGTCTTCTTCAACAGCCGACTCGTCAGGGTGACAGAGGCGCTGCTGTTTGCCGCAAACCTGTATGAGGCGCTCGGCGCGCCCGACGACACGAAACTAAGCATCCGAGTCACACATCGGGGAATTGCCGGCCGAACGCTATCCTCTTCGAATCCGATGAGAGGCCTCTTTCTGCCCCGCAAAGCGCAGGCCGATGAGTCGCAGGTGGAAATTGTCGAGGAGATCGGCCGCTTGCGCGACAACATCGTCGCAAATGTCCGTAAGATCACAGAGCCGCTGTTCATGCTCTTTGATTTCGTGGAATTCGATGCCAAGGTGTACGAAGAGATTATCACGAGCTTCGTGAATGGCCGGGCAACCTGACGGCGGCCTTCGTTAGAAACGCGATTATCACGTACCTCTTCCGGCAGGACGGGGGCAGTGGCCGCGCGTCACTTCAGCTTCTGAGTCAGTAGCGCGCTCTTGAGCGAGGGGATATCCAGTTTTGCATTGCGGATGCCGGCTGAGAATTCGACGGCTGCCTCGGCAAATTCGCGTCCGCTAAATGATACCCGGAGCTTTCGCACATTCTCCGCCACTGTATGGGCCAGCGTGAGAATAGCGCCAGGTGGCGCATAGTGAAGGCCGCCAGCGAAGGGGACGGCTATCTTGTGGAGCGATGCGTCGGGAGCAACGACAATAACCTGAGTTTCTGCATTGCTGATGTCGGGCGCAAACCGCGCCTTCGTCCAGTCGTGATGCCCTTTCGATTCAAGCACGTCTTTCTTCGAGAGTTCCCCCGAGGGCTTCTTCTCAGTCTTCGCCTCGAAAATCACATGGAAATCGTTTGGGAAAGACCAGATCACATCCGGCGCACCCTGCTCGGTGGTTCTGGTCGTCGCTGCGCCAAAGCATTTGCCAAGCGTCTCCAGCCCTTGATGGAACCGAACATGGTGAATGTCTTCGAGGTTCTTCAGCATCTCAGATATCGCCTGCTCGAAGGTCGGCCCTGCCCAACCCCATTTCGTGAGATGATCCCACAAGCCTTCGGCATTGGGCTCTAGCTCTGGACTCGATTGATAAGCCGCGCTCTTATTTCTGTTGTGCAGCAAGAAGTTCATCCAGCCCGCATTCACGCCGCAGCTAGCGCCGCGTTTCAGGCAATCTTGCTCAGCGGGCTTGTCCTTCATGAGGGCTGCTGCCCGCGAGGCCAGATACCACCACCACGCCCGGTAACCCGTGAGTTCTGGCGCGGTGAGGTGGTCCGCTATGTGGTGCGCCGTCGCGTGAGCATGATGATAATTTTCGTCCCAAAATGCCTTTGCAAAGCGCACCTCGTCGATACCGGCCGTTTCGTAGGCCGATGGCAGTTCGTCCTGTTTCTGAGATGCCATCTCGCCCAACGCCTCGTCTGCACTTTTCCGATAGTCTGGATCATTGATCAGACCGAGCATCATGCCTGTAAGAGCTGCTGGCTTCTTTGCGGCGAACTGCGACTGTTCCACGCCCCATCTGACTTCGGTAGCTAATTCTGGCGGTAGGTGTGCGAGCACAGCGCTAGACGTTGCGAGGTCAACAAGAGATTGCCCCAGCCAGATAATCAGCGCAAAATCCGTTGCGCTTCTGGTACATCGCCCCATGCCTTGGATCAGCCTGGTGCTCACGAGTACGCAGCACCGGTCCCATCTTCCAGCGCTCCATTAGGTGCCGCTCCAGCGCGTTTACGGCGGCAGGCGAATCTGAAAGGATCAGGAGGCGACAGTTATCATCGGGCAGGTCCAACCCATCGTAACGTCCGGCAAGCGCGAGCAGGACATCCGTGCTCTTCACGAATCCATCGAGGGTGTCGGCAATGCTTTTCACGCCCAACGTCTGCGGTGCCGGATTCATAAGCGGTTTAAGCCGGGCTACGACGGAGTCCATCTGGCGTTCGGACGGAGCAAGTAACAACGCCCGGCGCGACTTCATGCCATTCCATACCGAGGCCGTCAGCTTATCCGAATCCTCACTCGAAACATGAACGCCAGGAACGAAGATATAGCGCCTTCCCCATTGCGGGCTCGTCGCTCGCACCATGCTGATCTGCTCGACGCCGTAACTTCGCTGCAAGTCACTGCCGCCGCCTAAAGTGGCTGACATGTAGAAACGCTGCTTTGCGTTAGCGAACGAGTCGTGGGTGTGAGTGGGCGGCACGAGCGGGCGGATGGAGATGCCATGCGAAGAAGCAAGAAAGATACAAGACGTGATGCGTCCTTGAATCAGAGGCCAGGCGTAACGAACCGAATCTTCCTCCGATCCGTCGAGCACAGCCGCCACATTCGCAATGCACTCAGGGTGTCCATGTATATCGGGCATTTCAACACTGCCCATTCCTGATTTGCTGAGAATCGAACGGATTTGGGAGTCAGAGAAGCCCGGCTTCATTGCCGCCAGAAGCGACCCATACAACTCTTTCTGCTTCGATGCGCTCGCCGAGACGGTCCACATGTCGGATACGTATTGCTCTGCGCCGTGGGCATCGTCGAAGATCAGAACGTCTGCTTCGCGAATAACCGGACGACGGTTAAAGAGGTTCGAATAGGTGGATACCGCGATGGCGGCCCGCGTACGATAACGGCCTTCCTCGGCTGCGCTCCTGCTATCTTTGTCTCCCCTTACGTCCGCGGCCGCCATCTTCAATCGTTTCGCCTCGTCGAGCACCTGTCCGGCCAATTGGTTGGTAAGGGAGAGAATCGCTACGCGGCGTGATTGGAGCCTCCACCACTCGGCGATCACCAGGCTGACCGTGGTTTTTCCCGTTCCGGTGGGGAGTTCGAAAGCTACGTCGGATGTGGCGACGTATTTCTCGGCATACTCACGCGACACATCCTGCTGCGGTCCGCGAAGATAGCCATGGGACTTCGCTCTCCAGAAAGTTTGTAGAACAAAGCCTCCGGGGTTTCGTGCGCATGATGGCTCTTTACCGATTTGAATTTAGGGAGTTCATCGGCGGTCATTTTTTCTCCGGAAGCAGCCTCTTGAATAGCCAGCTCCATAAACGGGCGGCGTTGACAACAGAGGCCGAGAATGCGATCCAGCACGATTATACTGTTTGCGCGTTGAGTGTTGACCTCCGTCCGTTAAAAGGCACCGCTCTTCCGGCAGGGCGCATGATGATGGGGATTTTTGCCCAACGCCCCGAAAAGGTTCAATCCAGTTTCAAGCCGCCTGTTCCATTGAATAACGCATCTTGGCTCCCGTCAGTTTCCGGATGATAGCATCGACGTTGGGAGGGTTGGGCTGGCTCAGAAACTCGTAGCGCCCATGGAGATTAATGTGTTGCCAGGCAATAGGGGACCTTTTTCGTGGCAGCCACCCCCTGCAAATCGCCGTTTGCCTCCTGGTGTTCCAGTAAACGCGACAGGATCGAAGCGTTATAGAAGATCACGCAGTTGGCGATCAGGCGGCTGCATTCCGACCAGAGATTCTGTTCGTATTCAGTCTTGAACCGCAGTTTTCCGAGGCCGGCAAAGGAGATGGCGCGACGCAGTTGATGGTAGTTCTCGCCCCTGTTCAGTGCCTTCTGGACATGCTGCCGCAAGGAGGGCGAGTCGATATAGTCGAGCAGGTAAAGGCTGCGGTGAATGCCGTCGTATTCCCACAGCGCGCGCTTGGCCCGGCTATGACGGGCCGAAGAACTGAGTTTTCGCACCAGTGTACTCTGCTTAATGTCCTTCCGAGCGAGGGATACGAAGATGCGGCAGCATTCGTCCCACTCGCGGATAATGTCTTTCACGCGTACCTTGCGAACAGACTTGAGGATGGCGTCGCTGTAGTGCTTTGGATGCTGGAAGGCAATGAGCGACGTGCGGACTTTATCGCAAATGTCCTTGTAACGTGGCGCGAACTGGTCGCCGGACAGAAATGCTAGCCCGATGCCTAATCCTCCTGACGCCGAGGTCGAGTTTGAATTTACTGCGCTAACGCACGACGGTAAACGGAGGACAGTCTTTTCTGGCTATCGCCCCATCTATGATATTCTCCCGGACTATTGGACATCGACACGACATGAATTTATCGAGCATGCGGAAGTCAGTACGGGTCAGAGGGTACATGCACATGTGTGGTTTATTACTCCAGAGGTCTATCCTCGTACACTTTGGCCACGTCGCATCCTCACTGTGGCGGAAGGAAAGAGAGTTGTTGGCATTGCAACTGTTATTAAGGTTCTAAATCCCAGCCTTCTTCGCCAGGATGATGGTAAGTAGGTTTAGCTGGATTGAACCTTTTCGGGGCGTTGGGCAAAAATCCCCATGATGAAGCGAAGGTTGAAAGATTTCGATCTCCCCCCGCTCTACTCTCCCCACTCCTTCCGCGTCACCACCATTACTGATCTGCTCGAGCAGAACGTGCCGCGCGAGGACGTGCAGCATCTGGCCGGGCACGCCGATGCCCGCACGACCGGTCTCTATGACCGAAGAAAGAAGAAGATCAGCAGGAATATCGTCGAGAGGATTTCCGTGTAGGTCGGGAACGAAGGAGTCGGGAAAACGGACCGCGCTTTTGAGCCCGGCTATTCAGTGCCGGGACCGTGGCGCCAGATAGAGCGAATCCTCGGCGGAAAATCTTCCCGCCCCGTATCCCTTGCATTGGTTTCGATAGTTCTGCTATTGTCGAATCATCAAAGTATAAAAGGGGCGTTATGGTGGCTGGCAAGAAGCAGACGGAAGAAGAGGTCATACGATTCGCGGATATGTTTTCCGCCTTGGGAACGGAGCCGAGGCTGCGGATCATGCGTCTCCTTCTCTCGGCTCATCCCGACGGGATGGTCGTGGGCGACATCATCAATGAGCTCGGCATTACCGCCTCGACGCTCTCACACCATCTGGAAAAGCTGAAGCACGAGGATTTGGTGAAAGTCCGCCGCGACAGCACTTTTCTGTGGTATTCCGCCAATGCGGACACGCTACGGGAGCTGCTCGGCTTCCTCTACGCCGAATGCTGCACGCGTAACAAGGCCATTGAGCCCAAGGCCATTGTGAGCCTGTGCCGGTAGGTGCGCCATGATTAAGCCCAAAGTGCTGTTTCTCTGTTCGGATAATAGCTGCCGCACGCAAATGGCGGAGGCGTTTCTGCGCGCCATGGCCGGAGAGCGCTTCGAGGTGGTGAGCGCGGGCGGGCGCGCCACCGCGCTTGATCCGGAGGCCGTGGCTGCGATGGATGAAGTCGGGCTGGATATTTCCGGCCAAGTGCCAAAAAAGGTTGACCCGTTCCTGCGGGAACGGGTGACGTTTCTGGTCACGCTCTGCGACCGGGAAATAGAGACGACCTGCCCGATTTTTCCGGGCGCGATCTGGCGGCTCCAATGGCCGATTGAGAGTCCGGCTTCGGCGCGTGGCCGGGAACAGCGCCGCGCGATGACCCGCCGGGTCCGGGATGAAATCCGGGAGCACGTCGCGCGGTTCGTTCAGGAACACGCATAGGAGAGGTGGAAATCATGGAAGTCAAAGACGTGGTCAAAGAAAAATACGGCCAGGCGGCGCTGCGAGTCCATAGCGGCGGAAGTTCCTGCTGCGGGGCCGGGGCGGCGCTGCTCGATGGAAGCTGCGATCCCATTACTTCAAACCTGTATGACGCTACGCAAACCGGCTCGCTGCCGGAGGCCGCGGTGCTGGCTTCGCTCGGTTGCGGCAATCCCACGGCGCTGGCGCGGCTCAACCCCGGTGAGACGGTGCTGGATTTGGGTTCGGGCGGCGGCATCGACGTGCTGCTCTCGGCGCGGCGCGTCGGCGCCACGGGCAAAGCCTACGGTCTCGATATGACCGACGAAATGCTGGCGCTCGCGCGCGAGAACCAGCGCAAGGCCGCGGTGGAGAACGTCGAATTCCTCAAAGGCGAAATCGAGCATATCCCCTTGCCGGATAACTCGGTGGATGTCGTCATATCCAATTGCGTCATCAACCTCTCCGCCGACAAGGACCGCGTGTTGCGCGAGGCGTTCCGGGTGCTCAAGCCGGGCGGGCGTTTCGCGGTCTCCGATGTGGTCACGCGCGGCGAGGTCCCCGAGGAGGTGCGGCAAAACATGTTGATGTGGGTGGGCTGCGTCGCCGGTGCGCTTCAGGACTATGAATACGTCGCCAAGCTCGCCAGGGCGGGGTTTGACGCCATCGATATTGAACCTACGCGCGTGTACAACATCGAGGATGCGCGTACCTTCCTCGCCGGGCAGGGCGTCGATGTGGACGCAATCGCGCCCCAGGTCGAGGGGAAATTCATGAGCGCGTTCATTCGCGCCACGAAACCCGCGAGCTGCTGCGCTCCGGGCTGCTGCGCGTGACGCGGGCGCGGCGGATAACCGCCGAAATGGTGGGGACGGCGCTCCTCCTGTCCGCTGTCGTCGGCTCCGGCATCATGGGTGAGCGTCTAGCCGGCGGAAATATAGCGATTGCGCTGCTTTCCAACACGCTCGCAACCGGAGCCATGCTCGTGGCTCTGATTCTGACGTTCGGTCCGATCTCGGGAGCGCATTTCAATCCCGCCGTGACACTGGCCGACGCTTCGCAAGGCGGGCTACCGTGGCGAGAAGTGCCTGGCTATGTGGCGGCGCAAATCTTTGGAGCCTTCGCCGGGGTGGCAATGGCGCATCTGATGTTCGGCGAACCGCTGTTCAGTTCCTCGCGTCATGCAAGGGCAGGCGGAGCGCAAGTTTTCAGCGAGTTTGTCGCAACATTCGGACTTCTGGCCGTTATCTGGGGTTGTGCCCGCCTTCGCTCGTCGGCGGTGCCGTTCGCGGTCGGCGCCTATATCACCGGGGCGTATTGGTTCACTTCGTCCACATCGTTCGCCAATCCCGCCGTCACGCTCGCCCGGTCGGCAAGCGACACCTTCGCCGGAATAAGGCCCGCCGATGCGCCGGGATTCATTGTGGCTCAACTGGCGGGGGCGGCGGCGGCGACGGTATTGTTTCGCTGGCTGGTGCCCTCCCTGCCCAAAGATGCCGGAGCCGTGGTCGTTTCCCATCCTTCCCAAACAGAGGCAAGCGTATGAACGATAAGAAACGGGTGCTGATTCTCTGCACCGGAAACTCCGCCCGCAGTCAAATGGCGGAGGGGTTGCTGCGCCACGATGCGGGGGAGCGGTTCGACGTGGAAAGCGCGGGCACAAAACCCAGCGCGGTACGCCCGGAAGCCATTGCCGCCATGGAAGAGCTGGGTATCGATATTACCGGACACCGCTCGAAGTCCGTCGAGGAATTTGATGGGCAACACTTCGACTACGTCATCACGGTATGTGATAGCGCCCGCGAATCCTGCCCCGTGTTCTTCGGCGACGCGGAGCGTCTGCACCACAGCTTCGATGACCCGGCGGCGTTCAGTGGCCCAGAGGAGGAGCGTCTCGGATTATTTCGACGCATCCGAGGCGGGTTGCGCGAGTACCTGCGCGAGTTCGCGCGGCAGAACGGCTGAATCCCCCCTGCCCTCACGATTCCGCGCGATACACGCGATTATCACGTGGGGCGGAATCGGCAGCCGCCATCGGGAACTGAGAGGACACTACCGGTGCACGGCGTGCCGTTGCAAGATGCGATCATGAAGGTTTCACTTGATTTTTGTGTGCGGAGCGGACACGTTTCGGGATTGAACAACAACCCTCGAAGAGGGTTAGTTTAGATGGTCATTGCCGAAGAGATTGTCGGATTCATCTCCCGGCACCGCGAGATCCAAGGCCAGTGAGAACGTCATGACGCCGAACCCGTCGCCACTATTTCAACCAAGCGGTCGGCAGCTTTTTCTTCGCCAGTCGCTCACGCAGAGAAATCGGGCGATGGGTGAACTTTACGAGTGCGCGCTTCGGATATTCCAGGACAATTCCAATCCTGGAAGGATCTTTCTGGCGGCGCATTCCATCCGTGAGTTGACGAAGGATCTCCCGAAAGTGTTCGACGTACCCGTGCTCACCGATCATGGGCGCATGCGCGACAAACTTGATGCGCTGGAAAGAACTTGGACGGGAACGCTCGCCAGCGCCTGCAACCGGTCCGGGGCATGGACGGGTGAAATTGATAATCCATTGCGGCGGATGCTCACAAAGCTTCCCGAGTTCTTCAAGTGGCGAAACGAGAGCGAGCCGAAAATGCGCGAGAGTGCGACGGCTCTCTTTCGACGCATCGATCTGGCGGGCCGCCAACTACCGCAACCGCTCGAAAAGCGACGAGCCGACCAGTGGATTGAGCTTCACACCTACTTCAATTCTCCGGCGCATCGATCGCCGACGACGGAGGACGAGTTTTCTGGCAAGTTAGATGAGCTTGAACAGATATTAGTCGATTGCCTGAGTCCCACGCCTTCGGAAGACTTCTCAGCCATTGATGCCATTCTCATGGAGGAGATCCCTGATGCTTAACCGCGAAACCGTGGAACGCGCCTTGGAGGCTATCAAGGGCTATGCGCAGTACGAATATTTCTTTGACCGCCTCAGCTCACCCGCCTGGCTGCAACCTCTCTCGGAGAAGGGCCTCTTCAAGCACCCTCAACAGGCGGAGCGAGTAGACCAATACATTCGTTTTCCGTTCTGGCCCGAGTCAAGATACCTTGTGCGTATGGCCAAGCTCCCTGAAGCGCAGGCCACTGTTCTGGCAATTTCTCTTGGCATTCCTTCCTCTGATAACAGTAGGATATACGACGATCTCGCGGAAATAGCCCTTTCGTTGCCACCAGCATCAGGCGCACAGCTCGTGCCGAAGCTTCTCGAAGGCATGCGCCTTCCGATCAAGTTGTTGTTAAAGGACAAAGTCGGCGCAGTCATCGTTTATCTGGCCGAGGGCGAACAAGGGGCGGCGGCAAAAGCGCTGGCGCTCGGAGCGCTCGCTCTCGCGCCGGACCCGAAGACGAAAGTTAGTGATGAGGAACCTCTTCGTTTTCCCGAGCCCCAGCGGCTCTTTGAGGACTTCTATTACGAGCGTGTTGTCAGCAAGGCCGTGCCAGCGTTGGTGAAGGCCGTGGGGATTGAAGCGGTTGAGATGTTTGTTAATCTTCTCGATGAGGCGATCCGCCTGTCGCAGAAACGTGCTGACGACGAAGATAACAGTGAGGATTACCTGTACATCGCACACCCTGCGATAGAGCTGGGGGGCGGACGCGACGACATACCTGGCATCCTTCTCTATGCGGTAAGGGACGCATCCGAGCAGTTAGTAGAAGTCAATCCGGACTTGCTCGCAAGGGTCATAGATCTATTCAGAACCAAGCGATGGACTTCTTTCAAGCGGCTCGAACTGCATCTGTGCCGTGTGTTTCTGCACGCCGGTGGATTGGATATTGCTGAGGAGACCTTTCGAGCCCCGGAGATTCTGAACAGCGGGAGCTGTCAGCATGAGGCCGTGCTGCTACTTAAGGAGTCGTTCTCTCGGTGGAGCGCCGCGTCGAAGGAGCGTTTACTCGAATGGATGGACAACGGCTGGTCAGAGGAGGCTATCCGACGCTGGCTGGAATTTTCCGGACAATCGCTCACCCAAGACAACATTCAGAAAGTCGGCGACATCTGGAAGCGCGATCATTACGCGATCCTTCAAGGGCAGCTACCAGACCCGTATCAACAAAAACTGGACGATCTGGTCGCCAAGGTAGGCCCGACGCGCGAGCTTGGGGAACCCAGAGGAATCAGCGGCGGCGCCTTCGGAGCCGTGTCTCCCAAAGCACCCGAGGAGTTCGGCGCGATGAGTGTCGCGGAAATCGTGGAATTCCTTGCAACATGGACTCCTGGGACCGACATTTTCGACGCCACAGCCGAGGGGGCCGGGCGCGACCTCGGCTCCGCCGTAATCTCCAAGCTCGATGATTTCGTAGTTGCAGCCGGCGATTTCAAACGACTCGACCCCACATATGTGCGCGCATTCTTCGCGGCACTCACAAACGCCCTGAAACAGAAGCTCGCATTCGATTGGAACCCGGTGCTGGACCTTGCTGCGTGGGTCACCTCGCAACCCAGGGGAATAGCCGGAAGGAAGGGCGGGTTTATGGTTGCCGACCCCGATTGGGGTTGGTCGAGGGATTCCGTTATCGACTTGATCGCGGCGGGGTTCGACCAAGAACTCGAAGGTCGGTTGACCATCGATCTTCGCCCGATGGTTTGGAGTGCGCTTCGGCCTTTGACCGACGACCCAAACCCTTCGCCCGCGGATGAGGTGCCAGATCCGGAAAAATTCGCATCGCCAGTATTGCGAAGGTTTTCGGACCGCGACGAACGTGCCAAGGAGCCGGACCTTACGTCGATTTCGATCAATTCAACGAGGGGCCGCGCAATGCACGCCGTGTTCCAATACGCCCGATGGGTGCGGCTCTGCACCGATGCCCAGCGAACGAATTCCGGCGAGCCGAGCATCGGTCTCGACTCGATGCCGGAGGTCCGGGAAGTCCTGGGTGCGCATCTGGATGTCGTTCGCGAGCCGACGCGGACGATTCGATCGGTCTACGGAGACCATCTGACGCTGTTGGCATGGCTGGACTGGAATTGGTTGGAGTCGAATCTAGGGCGGATCTTGCCTCTCTCGGACGCGGATTATGCCTTCTTCAAAGCCGCATGGCGTAGTTTCGTCGTGTTTAACCAGCCAAACACTACACTGCTGCCGGCGATGATGCCCTGCTACAGGAAGGCGATTGATCACTTAGGGAAGGACATTCTCCCGAAGCACTCCGTTAGGTCGCCGGAAGACTCTCTCGCAGAGCACCTTATGGTTTATTACTGGCTCGGAGCTGTGGATTTCGGCGGCGCGGATGAGCTCTTGGATAAGTTTTATGCTCAAGCGTCGAACCATGTTCGTGGGCAGGCGATTTGGTTCGTCGGTACCAGTGTTGCCAGCTGGAACGACGAGGCACCCCCGGAGGTGTTTGCCAAGCTCCAGAGGCTCTTTATGAAGAGGCTGGAGGCGGCGACAAGCGCTCCATCTGCCGACGACTTCAGCAGTGAGCTTACCAATTTCGGGCATTGGTTCACCTCTGAGAAATTCGAGGAAAGCTGGTCGATCCGGACACTTCTCGCCGTGCTTCGTCTTTCCAAGAAGATCCTCCCGGAAATGGACGTGGTAAAACACCTCAGCGAGATTTGTCCGCGCTACCCGGCCGAATGTGTCGCATGCCTTCGCCTGATCATTGAAGGAGACAAAGAGGGGTGGGTACTTCTCGGTGTTGAAGACGACGCGCGTGGGGTTCTCGGGCAAGCGCTTAAGAGCAATCACCCCGAGGGTGCTCTGTCTGCCAAACGTCTCATAGAGGAACTCATCGCCAAAGGTCACTTCGGATTCAGAACACTTCTTGTTTAATCGGCATGGCTATGCGGCCTTGTCCAGTCATCGACCTGTTTCTGCGTATATAAACGCGATCATGATGTGCCGAAAGGTGCGGGCGACAGTCATTTTGACGCGCCACCGCGGCGAGGCGTCTTGGTGTTTTCGGCGGGCTGAATCGATTTCTTCAAGTCCTCATACATCTTCGCGAGGTTGGTAACCTTCTCTTCCAGACGGCGAAAGTCATCATCGGAGACACCGGATCGTGACAGTTTTTGCAAGTCTCGCCTTAAATTGGCGGTCTCTGTGAGAATCGCGGCTAATTCCGGCGAGGATACGGCCACAGTACCCACGACCGCGGTTTGCGCTGGCGCGGCGGGAGAATGCACGAGCGTTACCGCCGCCGGAACGGACGTTGTGAGCAGGCCGAGAAGCGCCGCAGCGGTCAGGATGTGGGCGCCTTTCACAAACTGAGCGATATGATCATTCATCGCTGTATTCATGGACGCGCAGTAAATGAGGCCGTAAGCGTGAAAGGCTTCATTGTACTGTCGGAATTGTCCCCCTTCGTGGATGACTGAGCTCAGGAATAGGGACTGAGTCTCTTTTACGCCCACGGCCCGGATAGCGGCAATGAACGCAAGGAGGAGGAATATAACCGAGATACCGGCCGAGATCAGCATGTACGGAAGAACGCCAGACGCCGACGCCCTGCTGAGGATGAACACAAAAAGGGAAGCAATCAGAGGGACCAGGAATACCATGAGGGCGAAGGTCGATTGAGCCTTCTGCTCCAACTGGACGCGGCGCGCCTCGGCCTGATCAAATATCCATTGGCACTGTTTTACGTGCTGCTCAGTCACCTTTAAGGCGGGATGAGGTTCGGGAAACTGATCGATTTCCTCTGGCCGGTAATTGAACGGAACGACGATCTGCCAAAGGATGCGGCCAAGTCGGCGGAACGTCAGCGTTAAGTGCTGTGGCAGGGCGCGCCACTTCACAGCCTGAGGCGGCTTCGCGATAAATTGCGGCTTCATCATCAGCTACCAAAAAAAAGTTCAACAAACGCGGCGCGCATGGGGAAACCGAGGCGGTCCTCAAGCCACGCCCATTCTCCGGTGGGGTTGATCTCCAGAAACACCAACTCACCGTCCGGGGTTCTCAGAAAATCGAAAGCACCATACCTTAGCCCCAGCTCTCCCAACATAGCCCTGCACATACCTTGTTCACTTGCGTTCAGCGCCGACTCGCAATAGCTCACCCGGTTCTCGGGATCGCGCCAGTCGATCAGCGAGGAGTCGCCCTTGATATCGGCAACAAAGCATCTGGCGCCAATGAAAGTTGCGCGTACATCCGCTGTCCTGGGGATTTCTTCCTGCACAAGAACGGGACATAGCTTTACGCTTTGGGCTTCAAACGAGTCGGCGCTAACGCGCCGCGTGTAGACCGAGTACGCGGCGGTTTCGTCCGCGAACAGGCCATGAAAGATGGGTTTGCATATTGTGCCAGCGGAGTTGGACGCGGCGAAGCTCTGCAACTCGGCGGAGTCGCGTGAAATAAGTGTGCGGGGCACTCGGAAGCCCAGCTTGCGCGCGATCCGGAGCTGATAGAGCTTATGCTCCGCGATTGATACCCGGTCGATCGGGTTAACCCAAATGACATCCGGATTCAGGACAAGACCTGTCGCGAGATGGCGCAATTCGCCGGCAACGAAACTTCTCTCGCCTGGTGAGAGGGCTGGGGAAGGCGCGGGATTTATAGAGCGCCGATACCAAACCGCCGTGACACTTTCAAGGTCTAATGCCCTGGGGCCAACCGAAATCCCGCGGCACACGGTGTCGTCGGTTAAGGAAAAGGAGAATTCCGCCGTAGCCAGCTCTTCGGAGTTCAGACGGAAGTACGGTAGGTGGCGGTTGATTAGCTCAACAATGAGGAAATCCGCGGTCAGATCCTTGTCAGAGGTGAGGATGAGCAGCATCGTAGATCCGCGGGGCGGCTCCTTCGGTCTGATCCGCTCCTTCCTGTGTTTTCGTTAGTGTCGTCTCGCCAAACCGGGAGGCCTCAAGCTGGGTTCCCTCGATTTGATCCGCGCCCTCCCGCGTCCTGGTTACTGTCGTTTCCCCGAATTGAGATCCCAGGAGCGCGGCTCCCTCGGTTTGATCTACGCCTTCCCGGGTCACCGTATGCGTGGTTTCTCCGAACCGTGACGCCTCAAATGTCGATTCCTGATCCGCGCTCTCACCGGTCTTCGTCATCGTGGTCTCGCCGAATCGGGACGATAGATACCCGGCGCCCTCGGTTTGATC
>CAWBIS010000248.1:0-15234 GCA_963788485.1 Terriglobia bacterium | reverse complement strand
GCTGCCTCGGCATAATCGCTCGAGCCGGGCACGAACACTATCGCAGGTGCCCGGGAGTCCAGCGAGGCTTCCATTGCGGTTCGGCGCGCAGGATCGCGTTCACGTCCTCGAGCGAACCGAAAAAACCCGCAAAGGAATTCTCCAGATGCGGCGGGCGGCGCCGCGCCGGGTGAAAATCGTGGTGGCGGAACTGGCCGGTGCGCGCGATGACGGCTGTGCCCATGGGGCGATATTCGTGCGTTCCCTGCGCCCAGGCGAGGCGAGCCGTGCGATCGATCCAGAGGGCGAATCCCACTCTTGACCAGTACATCACGCCGCCTCGGGAACCGTTATCATGAGCGTGTACGACATGCCCACCGAAAAGGAATTACTCGAGCGAATCCGGTTTCTCGAAGCGCAGAACAGCGCTCTGCAGGACAAGCTGGATATGATCTACGCGATTCTGGCTCCGGATTTCGAGGACGCGGTTGAAGATGACGCGGACGAAGACCGGCTCGACCGCTTCGTGCAGATCGAAGGGCTGGGGCAGGGAAAGAAGCCCGACTAGACTGGAATGGCTCCGTTGCGGCTTCCGTAAGGCAAGCCAGCATCGCCTCGACATGAATCAGTCGATGGGGTTTTTGCGGCGCAAAAGCCAGCCGGCGATCGCGATGGCGGCTATCACAGCCGCGGCGATGATCGCGCCGCGATTGAAACGGCGCGCGAGATTCTCCCATTCCGCTCCCAGATAATAGCCAACGGCGACGAAGCAGACCACCCATACGAACCCTCCGGGATACGCGTAGAGCGCGAAGGTGCGCACTTTGACTTTGCTCATGCCCGCGGTTAACGCGGTGAAGTGCCGCACGCCGGCAATGAAATAGCCGAAAAAGAGCGTCCATTTGCCGTAGCGCTGGAACCATTCCTCCACCTGCGGAAGATGGCGTCCGATCCAGCGATGGGCCGGCTCGTATCGCTCAAGCGCATAGATCGCGCCCGTGCGCCCGAGCAGATAGCTGAGCGTGATGCCACAAAGGCTGCCGGCGAAGGCTACCGAGATCGTGGTGTTGAGTTGCAGTTGCCCGCGATGCACGGCGATGCCCGATAGCACCAGGATTGTCTCGTCGGGAATCCACGGCCCGACGATGCCCAGCATCAGCAGGCCGAAGATGGCGGCGTATCCGTAGTGGGCCAGGAAATCGGCGATATGAGGAGCGATTTGGTGCACGCTGTCAGCAGGTCACTGGAGACGTATCGGCTTATTGTCGCGCGGCAGAACCCGGCCCACGCGGCGCGCCGCTGGAAATACCCGCTCCAGTTCTTCCGCGTCGGATTCAGGTAGCGAAATCAGCAGGCCGCCCGAGGTTTGCGGATCGTAGAGAAGATCGAGCAGCGCCGCATCGAAGGCATTCGGCACTTCGACGGCGCAGGAAACGAATTCGCGGTTGTTCCCCAGACCTCCCGGCGCCATCCCGGCGCGTACGGCGTCAAGTGCGCCCGGCAGCAGCGGGATGCGCGACGCGTCGATTTCCAGTGTGACACCGCTGGCCACGGCCATCTCGCGCGCGTGGCCGAGAAATCCAAACCCGGTTATGTCGGTGCACGCGTGCACCTCGAAACGCAGCATGGCTTCACAGGCCGCGCGATTCAGGGTGAGCATCGAAGCCATAGCCGCATCGACCGAAGACTGCCGCGCAAGGCCGCGTTTCAATGCAGTTCCGATGACGCCGGTGCCGATCGCTTTAGTGAAAACAAGCGCGTCGCCGGCACGTGCGCCCGCGTTCGTTTTCACCCGATCCGGATGGATCGTACCCGTCACGGCGTAGCCAAACTTGAGCTCCGGATCGGCCACGCTATGGCCCCCGAGAACGGCGCAGCCGGCCTCGTTCATCTTTTCCAGTCCTCCGCGCAGAATGGCTTCGAGGATACCGGGGTCGCCGTTCGCGGGGAAGGCGACCACCGAAAGCGAGGATATCGGAGTCCCACCCATCGCATAAACATCGCTGAGGGCATTGGCGGCGGCGATGGCGCCGAAGGTAAACGGATCGTCGACGATGGGGGTGAAGAAGTCAACGGTCTGGACGAGCGCGAGATCGGGCGTCAGACGATACACTCCGGCGTCGTCGGCTGTGTCGAAGCCGACCAGGACGTTCGCATTGGCGATTCGCGGCATCGCGCTGAGCACTTTGTCCAACAACTTTGGACTCAGTTTCGACGCTCAACCGGCGGCTTTCACGTGCGCCGTCAGCTTACGCGAAAACTCTTTCTCCTCTGTCACTTTCGTCTACAATCATAGAGCCATGGAAATGGTTCAGCGGGTTGAATTGATCCATCCGGAAGCCGAATCCTTCCATGGGGCGCTCGGAACCATACTCGGCCGGGCGCCGGATGAGACTCTCAAACCTGCGCTGCCTTACTCCGTTATCGTAAGGAACCTCGATGCGCGGGCGATCGCGCTGCTCGGAGTCCGGTTCGACATGCTGGGGCCGCGGGGAAAGAAATATTCGGTCGTTCATTACGCCGATATGTTGCGCTATCCGGAGAAAGCGGATCTGCGGCCCGGCGCGATGCGGTTCGTCTGCGCTGAACCTCTGTACACGGATCTGGTGTTGCGGGGCGGGTCGGTTGTGGATCGGCGCGGTCCCATGAACCTGCAGAATCTGCGCACGATGCTGCGGGTACGGGCATCGCTCGATTGCGTGGCCTTCGATGACGGCCAGTTCGCCGGGCCGGACTCGTTAGGCGCGTTCGAGCGATTTGGGATCGAGAGAAAAGCCGAGGCGGAGCTTCTCGAAGAGATCGCAAGACAGGACGGCGCAATATTGGCGATGCTGGAGCGCGCACTGGAAATCCCCGCCGCGCAGGCGCGCAACCCGGCGCTTCTGGCGCGAAAATTACTGTCGCGCCGGTTGCTTGCCGGAGGGCCCGCCGAAGCCGCCGACAGGGTGCGAAATCATCGCCTTCGCATCCAGCTGTGGCGCTGACGATACGATGGTGCGTGGATGCATCGTCGCGATTTTCTGGGCCTGCTCGCAGCGACGGCTTTCGCCGAAACCCCGGCCGATTTCACCCTGCGCATCGGGCCGGTTACGGTCGAGCCGGCAAAGGGCAAAGTGGTGCGCACCACCGGCTACAACGGCATGGTGCCGGGACCGCTCCTGCGGGTTCCCGAAGGCAAGCCCATCACGATCGAGGTCATCAACGACACCGATATCCCGGAGTTGGCGCATTGGCACGGGCTGCATATTCCAGGTGAAGTGGACGGCGCGATGGAGGAAGGCACGCCGATGGTTGCGCCTCACAGTTCCAGGCGCTACACATTTTCCCCGAAGCCGGCGGGAACGCGCTGGTATCACACCCACATCAGGGCCGAGCGAAACCTGAAACGCGCCACCTATACCGGACAGTTCGGATTCTTCTATATCGAGCCGCGCAACGAGCCTGGTGCTTTCGATCGGGAAGTTTTTCTGGCGCTCAAGGAATGGGATCCGTATCTGGCGGGTGGCGACGAAGGTATCGAAGTCGCATACAAGTATTTCTCCATCAATGGAAAGGCACTGGGGCAGGGCGATCCCATCCGCGTCAAGGAAGGCGAGCGGGTCATGCTGCGCATTTTGAACGCGAGCGCGACCCTGCATCACCGCATCGCGGTGGCGGGGCATATGTTCCGGGTGGTCACGATGGACGGTAACGCGGTGGCGAGCCCCGGCGAAGTGGGTGTTCTCGAACTGGGGCCGGCCGAACGAATCGACGCTGTGATCGAGATGAAGAATCCGGGAGTCTGGATTCTCGGCGAAACCGACGATCGCTCCCGCAAAGACGGACTTGGGATCGTCATCGAATACGCGGGCAGGACGGGTGAGCCGCAATGGCTGCCGCCGTCGAACGAAACGTGGAATTACGCGGCGTTCGGGCAGCCGGCAAAACCGGAATCGGGCGAGCCCATTCCGCTCGTCTTCCGCAAGAAATTCGCCGGCAGCCGATGGGTGGACAAGTGGACCATCAACGGCCAGGAATATCCGAAGACCGATCCGATCCGGGTGAAGGCAGGCGGACAATATCGCCTGATATTCGATAACCAGAGCGACGAAGCCCACCCGGTGCATCTGCATCGGCATACGTTCGAACTGGCGAAGATTGCCGGCGTGGGCACATCGGGCGTATTCAAAGACGTCGTGGTGGTCGGGCCGAAGAGTCGGACCGAAGTCGATCTGGTGGCAAACAACCCCGGCCCGACGCTGTTCCACTGTCATCAGCAGATGCACATGGATTATGGTTTTATGACGATGATGCAGTACATGCGATAAACTTGCGACTTCGAAACGGATAAATTTCTATGAGTACTTCAAGCGTTCCGCGCCCGGCGGCGCCATCGACGGTCTCCGAGGTTATCGCCTCGCCGAAAATAAAGTGGATCCCTCTGCTGATCGCCATTGCGGTCGGACTTGCCGTCGCGTACGCGCCGACGCCGCAGGGTCTCACGCATAAAGCCCAGGTCGTACTGGCCATACTGGCCTTTACCGTCGTGATGTGGGCCTCCGAGGTAATTAATAACGGAGTGGCCTCGGTGCTGATGATGGCGCTGATGATTGCCTCCGGGGTGCGGCCGCTGGGGGTGGTGAACGGAACGGTCACGGGCGCGTTCAGCGGCTACGCCGACCCGGCGTTCTGGATTCTGCTGGCGGTGCTCTACTACGGGTTCGCCATGAAGAAAACCGGCCTGGCGGAGCGTATCTCGTATTACATTCTTTCGCTGTTTCCCGGAACCTACGGCGGCATTCTAAGCGCCTTCTTCGTCATTGGCCTGTTGCTCGCCATGGGCATTCCTTCCATGACGGTGCGCACCGCAATCATGGCGCCCATTGCGTGGGCGCTGGTGCAATCTCTTGAATTGCCCCCGCGCAGCCGGGGCACGGCTCTGATCATGATTACCGTGGTCGAGATGGCGGTTTGTCCCGGGCTCGCCTTCGAACTCGGTTCGCTGAACGGACCAGTTGTAATCAAGATGTTCGGGGCGGCCCATCTTCCTCTGTCGCAGGGCGCTTACGCGGAGGTGATGACGCTCCCCACGCTGGTGCTTTGCGGGCTGATCCTGATCCTCAATCAACTGCTGCTCAAGCCGGACGTGCCGCTGAAAGCCTCGCGTGAATTCGCCCGGACACGCCTGGCGGCCCTCGGCCCGGTCAAGCGCCTGGAACTGATCACAGCCCTGGTGGTCGGTGCTTCGATCGTTCTGTGGGTGACGACGAAGCTGCCTTCCTTCATGGTGGGTATGTTCGGCATGGCGGTTTTCGCGCTGGCGGGTATTCTGCGCGATGCGGATATCGCCAGCGGCATCTCCTGGACGCTCATGTTGTTCCTCGGCGGCATTTTCAGTCTGCAGAACGTGATTCCCGAATATAAGATCACCGACTGGATGGCTGGTTTGATGGTGCCGCATGTGCAATCGATGGTGGCGGCGCCGATCCTGCTTCTGATCGTTCTGGCGCTGGTGATGCTGGCGCTGCGCTTCCTCGACCCCACGGCTTTCATCGCGCTGCCCCTGGTATTCCTGCCTCTGGTGGAGCCGCTCTCGAAAGCCGGCATCCCGCCGATGATCCTCACGGCGCCGCTGCTATTGGCATCCGCGCCATTCTGGCTGCCTTATACGAACTTCTGGATAGCCATGACGGAAGGCATTACGGCGAAGCAGGCCTTCAACCGGGGCGAGTTGTTCCGCCTCGCCTCGATCTATGCATTCTCCGCAATTGTTGCCGCCGTTGTGGGCTACTTTTACTGGAGAATGATTGGAATCCTGCACTAAGCTCTTTGGCAAGCGCTTATTCACTTTATTTGATAAGAGCTATCAAATTGGATAAGTGCCGTAATTGGATAACGAAGTATTCATTAACCTTTGCGTCACGGATTTGACGCCATTTTGCCGCGGCGAAATCTTTAGCTCTCGTTAAACTGAGGGCTGAGGCTAAGCATGGGCTCAAAGGCCGAACGTGTTCGTAAGCCCAACGAGGATGAAGGACTGGCGGGCGAGGCGTATGTGACCGTACGCGAGCGCATCCTTCGCGGGGAGTTCGTGATCGGTCAGGTGATTTCGCGGCGAAAGATTGCCGCGGAACTGGGAATGAGCTTCCTGCCCGTTTCCGAGGCTTTGCTGCGCCTTGAGCATGAAGGGCTTCTGGAAAGCCGGCCGCGAGCCGGCACGCGAGTACGCGTACCTACGCGGCAGGATGTGCAGGGCCATTATGTGGTCCGCGAGGCGCTGGAAGTGCAGGCGGCGTTGCTGTTCGCGACTCACGCCACACGCGAGGAGCGATCCGAACTGGTGAAGCTGGCCGTGCGTCTGGACGCACTTTCGACGCAACAGGACGGAAACCGGTTTGTCTACCTGGGTCTGCACGAAAAGCTGCACCGGCGCATCGCGGAGTGCGCGCGCTGCCCCGCGCTCTCCGACGCAATCAGCCGAACGTCCGCCCTCGCCTCGACCTGGCTTTGCGCGACGCGGCCCGCTGTGCCCGGCAATCCGCCGTCGCACCATGAGGATCTCATGAAGGTTCTGGTAAGCGCGGATCCGGCGACTGCCGCCGAGACAATGCGCGCGCACATCCGCTCCAGCATGGCGAATGCGATGCGCCGCCTCGAACCATACTTTCGGCTGCACACGGAGTATCTGCATACGTATTCCAGATCGATGAAGCGGCCGCCTGGACTCGAGCCGATGACTCCGATGGGAGGGATTCAGCCCGAAGCCGCGCAGTTGTTGTAGCCTGCGTGCGCGGCTAAGGCGCTTTCGCCAGGCTCCACAGCGCTTCTCCGGTAAGCCGGTAAGTTGTCCATTCCTCGAGGGGCGTAGCGCCAAGTTTCTTATAGAACCCGATGGAAGGCTCGTTCCAATCGAGTACCGCCCACTCCACCCGGCCGTAGCCGCGCGCCACCGCAATCTTCGCCAGTTCCTTCAGCAGGGCGATGCCGAGCCCTTTGCCGCGGGCATGCGGCTTGACGAAAAGGTCTTCGAGATAGAGACCTGGTTGTCCCAGAAACGTCGAGTAGTTCGGAAAAAACAGAGCAAATCCGGCCCACTCCGCATTCCATTCGGCGAGGAGCACTTCCGCGGCCGGCTTCGGACCGAACAGCGTGCCGTGAATCCGCTCTTCCGTCGCGGTGACAACGTGGCTGAGCTTCTCGTATTCCGCCAGACCGCGAATCATTTCGAAAATCGCGGGCACGTCGGCCGGAGTCGCGGGCACAATGCGCATGGACTATCGGAACAGGCGATCGACGTAATCCGCGCCGAAACCGGCTTTCTGGTAGTGTTCGCGGCACATGGCAATGTAGTTGTGGACGTCGTAATAGCCGTTGGCTTCACCCTTCTCGTCCAGCCAGATCAGCGGGCCTTTGACAACGAAAAAGACCCTCATCGGATCCTCGTGTTCATAGGCCACGAGCGTGTGTCCTTCGCCCGGAGCTTCGTAGATAAAGTCGCCCGCGGTGGCGGTCCAGTCGTGCTCGAGATAACCCCATTTGCCGGAAATCGTGTAGGCGAAAACTTCGTGCGGATGATAGTGCCGGTTCACCAGACCGGCGCTCTTCGCCATCAGGATGTCGCACCAGCGATTCTGCGACGGCGAGATCCAGAGCGGGCGCGAAAAAACAGTTTCGTTGAACGGGACGTAGAGGCGGATGTCCTCGGTCGGCGCATTTTTTATATACGCTTCGGGGAGGGCGTCCGGCTGGAAGACCTTCTGGATCGGCTGCAGGTCTTTCCAGAACTCGGTCATGGCTTTCTCTGGCATAGGCTCACGTTATCACTGTCTGTATTCTGCGAATACTGTGGGGCAGATTGTGAATCTGCGGCCGATTGATAACTCCGTGGCTTCTCTCCAGTCAGTTTTCCGCCACGATGCCCTTGCGGACGTAGATGGGCCGCACCACTTTCCGGATCGCGGGCAGTTTGCGGGCGAACAACAGGCTTCCGGCGAGGCACACCAGGCCATTGAGTATCACCGCTCCAGGCGCGCCGAAGCGCGCCGCGACGTTTCCGGCCAGCAGACTCCCGAACGGCACCATGCCCTGAAAAGCCATCGAATAGAATGCCATCACTCGCCCGCGTTTTTCGTCGTCGACGATGGTCTGCAGGATCGTATTACTGGGCGCCATCTGCTGCATCAGGCCGAACCCCACTACCGGCAGAATCAGCATCGAAAGCCAAAGCCGGTGCGACAATCCAAAAGCGATCAGCCCGGCTCCCGCCAAAGCGGTTGCGACGACGATGCGGCGTCCGAGTCCGATGATGCTGCGGCGCATGGTCAGGGAAACGGTGCCGATCAGCGCGCCCACGCCGACCGCGGAAGTCAGAAATCCCAGCGTATTCGGCCCGCCGTGAAGCACTTCCGCGGCGAAGATCGGCATCACCACCGAATACGACATGCCGAACATGCTCACCAGCCCGAGGTTGATCAGGATCGAACGAATCGGCAGCGATTCACGCACATAATGCCAGCCCTCGCTCAATTCAATCGTCGCCTTGCGCGGCGGCCTCCGAGCCTGATGGATGGTGATCCGCATCATGAGCAGCGACGCGATCACCGCAATATAGCTGATGCCGTCGATCAGGAAACAGTAGCCCTCGCCAACAGCCGCAATCACCGCGCCCGCGATCGCCGGACCCGCGAGGCTGGCCGAGTTGACCATCGTTCCGTTGAGCGCGATGGCGTTGCCGAGGTCCTCCCGGTGGTCCACCATCTGAATCACGAAAGATTGGCGCGCGGGCATATCGAACGCCAGAATCAAACCCTGGAACAACGCGAGCGCGATGATTTCCCAGATTTTCACCACGCCGCTGAGCGCCAGCGCCGCCAGGGCCAGCGACTGGATCATGGAAAGGCACTGGGTGACGATGAGCGTGCGCTGGCGCTCCCAGCGATCGACCAGCACGCCCGCAATCGGCCCCAGCACAAAAGCCGGAATCGCGCTCGCGAAACCGACCACGCCCAGCAGCACGGCGGACCCCGTCAGGCGATAGACGAGCCAGCTGGTGGCGAGACGCGTCATCCATGTGCCGATGAGCGAAATGCTTTGTCCGCTGAAAAAGAGCCGGTAGTTGCGCGCCCTCAGGGCGCGGAACGCCAGCCGCGGATTTGCCATTGGCAAAAACTATTTTCGGACGGTCGGCAGCAGCACGACCAGTCCGTCTTCCACGCCCAGCGCCGGCGACATCTCCTGCAGACGCTGTGGCCCGCGGTGCGTACGCAGCACGCGCAGGACGGCGATTTCGTCGCAGCACTGGAACTTGGGGCAGCGCAGGCAGTCCTTCCAGGACTTCAGCGGAAGTTCGCCGCGTTCCACTTCCCCGAAGCCCACCCTTGCGAAAAAGCCCGGCACATACGTGAAGGCGAAAACCGCGTCGAGCCCATAGAGCTTGGCTTCGTAGACCAGCGAATCCACGAGCATGCGCCCGATGCCGTGCGTTTTATGCGTCTCGGCGACCGCGAGCGAGCGCAACTCGCCCATGCTCGGCGAATAAAAGTGCAGTGCGCCGCAACCCACCAGCTGGCTGCCGGCGTAGGCCACCATGAAATCGCGCATGTTCTCCGACATCTCAAACTCGGTACGCGGCAGCATGATTCCTTTGGCGGCGTAGCCGTTGATCAGTTCGAGCAAGGCGGGAATATCCTGCATGGCGGCCTTGCGGACTTCGATGCCTTTGCTGGAGGCCGACTGATTTTCGACGAGCTCGGGGGTCAGAGCGCTGATCATTGTTTTCTGCGTTTTCGTGGTCTGCGTTTCGAGGAGGGGTTTTCTACGGCATGATTGCGGTCATGATCGGCAGCAATGGATCGCTGTGCCGGTCCGAGATGCGGGTGCCCGTGACATCCTCCCCATCCCGTTCCTCAAATATACGCTGAACGACGAACGGTTCGGATCCCCTCACGATGCGAACTTCCTGCACACCTCGTGCCACGGCGTCGACCGCGGCATTCAGCTTTGCCTGCATACCCCCGGTGGCGACACCCGATTCGATCAGCTGCCTGCAATCCTCAGTGGTCAGCGACGGAATGATGCTCTTATCGGCGCCCAGGACGCCGGACACGTCCGTGAGAAATATCAGCCGGTCGGCCTCCCAGCTGGACGCGATGCCGACGGCCATCCAGTCGCCGTTCACATTGAATATCTCGCCGTGCTTTCCGCCCGCCACGCACGCGACCACCGGCGTCATGCCCGCATGCGCGAGAGCCTTCAATACATGCGTGTCGGAGGAAACGATTTTGCCCACGAAGCCGAGCTCCGGATCGAGTTCTTCGGCAACCGCAAGACCCGCATCGATGCCCGTGAGCCCCACCGCCTTCGCGCCCGCGACGTTCAGGGCGGCGACGAACTGGGTGTTCACGGTGCCGGCAAGAACCTTCAACACGGCATCGATGGTCTCTTCCGAAGTCACGCGCAGCCCGCCAACGAAGCGGCTCTGAATGCCACGTTCTTCAAGAAACCGCGTCATCTGCTTGCCGCCGCCGTGCACGACCGTCACCGAAACGCCCGAGGCCGCGACCGTTGCGATCTGCCGCGCGAGGTCATTCCGCAGGGCCGGTTCGTCGAGCAGACTCCCGCCGATCTTGATCAGCGCTTTCACAGCAGCCCAGCCGTCTCTTCGAATCCGAGCGCGAGGTTCATGTTCTGGACTGCCTGGCCCGCCGCGCCTTTGCCGAGATTGTCGATGGCGCTGACCACCACGCAACGGCCGCTCGCCGGGTCCGCCATCACGCCGATGTCGCAGAAGTTGGTGCGGGCGACGGCGTGCAGATCGGGCACATGCCCGGCCTGGTAGAGCCGGATGAAGGGTTCGTTGGCGTAACGTTTCTCGAAGATGGCCATGATCTCGTCACCCGAAAGAGGCTGCGCCATGCGGAAGTATATCGTTTCCAGAATGCCACGGTGGATCGGCAGAAGTTGCGCGGTAAAACTGAACTCGTGTTCCTCGAGCCCGCTGGTGAGCAACACTTCGGGAACGTGCCGGTGCTTGAGAATCGCGTAGGCGGAGAAGTTTTCCGTGGTCTCGCAAAAGCTGGTCTTGAGGGACGGCTTGCGCCCCGCGCCGCTGACCCCGCTTTTCGCGTCGCAGACGATGCCGGAGTTGCGGTCGATAATGCCGGCTTCAACCAGCGGGCGAATGGCCAGATTGGCCGCGGTCGGATAGCAGCCGGGATTCGAGATCAGGCGCGATCCGGGGATGCGCTGGCGGCAAAACTCGGGCAGGCCATAGGCGGCCTGGGCGAGCAGTTCGGGGGCGGTGTGGTCCTCTTTGTACCAATATTTGTAGCGCTCCGCGGTGCGCAGACGGAAGGCGCCGCTGAGGTCGATCACGACCGCGCCCGCGTTGAGAAACGCCGGCGTGACGGCCATGGAGACTTCGGGTGGTGTGGCCAGCAAGACCGCTTTGAGGCCCTCATTGGCGACGGATTCGGGAGTGGCGGGAGCCCGGCGAATGGAAGGTTTGCGAACGAAATACGTGGGATCGCCGGAATCGGCCCGATGCTCGAGCAGGACCGGTTCGCAGTGCGGATGGGCGGCCAGCAGGCGGACCGCTTCCGCGCCGCTGTAACCCGAAAAACCGACGATGCCGATGGGGACTGGCATTGATTATTTATTCACCGACATGAATAAATATATCATTCGCTGAAGCGCCACCGGGATGCGGATAGCGCCGCAGCGCACCCGCTGGCATAGGCGTTTCCGCGCGATGAACAGAGCCTATCGGATATTTCCCGCCATCCACTTCTGAAGCAAAGCGGCTACCTGATCGCTGTTTCTTTCCAGCATGACCATGTGGCCGTTGCCGTGGATGCCCTGATCTTCGAGGCGCATGAAAGTATTCTTGACACCGGCGCGCGTCAGATATTTCGCGGTGCAGTGGTCGTAGGGTGCGTGATAAGACGATTCCGTGGTGACGATCAGGATCGGAATGCCCTGCAGATTCACCAGACGGCGCGCCGGTCCGGACTGAGTCCAGCAGATCACCAGGTCGGGGCCGTCCGCCCTGGCTTCGCGCACAGCCGCGAGGTCGGCAGCCGTTTTCGCGGGCGGGTCGTAAGTCAGGGGCAGGTCTGCCACACCCCAGGCGCGGTTCTTATCTTCGTTTACCACCGCGTTCCGGAATGGCGGGCCCGCGGGCTCGACCGCCACAATGCCTTTCACAAGCTTCGGGCGGCTGTCGGCGAGGAGCCAGCCGAATGGTCCCGACTGCGAATGCGTGACCAGAATCGCCGGGCCGATCTTGTCGAGCAGGGCCGTTCCCGCGGCGCGTATGAGCGTTTGCGTCTCGACCGCGCTCGAAAGGCCCTCTACCTGGCTGGCATAAAACGCATCAAAAACGGGATCGCCGCGGCGTCCTTTATTGGGGCTGTCGCTCGGCCACTGCGTGTGCTTCTTCGCCTGCGGCCAGTAACCGCCCACTTCAGAGGCAGTGAACCGGCGCTCGACTTCGGCGGCGGAGAAAATCTGCAGCGGCCCGTTGGTCGAGGCATGCCACGCGGACCGGCCGCGCGCGGGCTGGTCCACGAGGTAGACGAGATATCCCTGCCCCAGAAAAAAATCGGCCCAGCCGGGACGTCCGTCGGGAGTGTTGATCCAGTTGGTTGCCGTCTGGGAAGCGCCGTGGATGAACACGAGCGGATACGTTCGCGTCACGCGCGCCGGCCGCAGCACCTCCACGTACATCTGCCCCGACATGACGTCGCCGGTGTATTTGCCGCCGATGTAAAAAAACTCGCGGGTGGAGGGCGTGCGCTGGGCCGGGGCGCTGAAGGCAGTGAGCAGGGCGGCTGTGGCAGCGAAGGATCGCAGGCAGTTCATGTCCGACTATCGTAGCTGGAAACGGTCGCCGGCGCGGAGCTCCGGCAATCGGGAAAGCGTTGAAATCGGCCGCGGGTTCCCGATCGCCAGATGCTCTGGTAGACGAATACAGGCAAAGCTGATACGATCCCACCCATGAACCTATTGCCGATTTTCGCCCTGCTCCTGAGCACCGCTGTTTTCGCCGCCGATCCCGAAGGCTTCGCCATGTACAGCGCTTCCGATATACTCGCCCGGGCCAAAGCCACGAAACTGGATGCGAACAAGGCGGGCGCGGACCGCGTCGCGACCTGGGGCAATCATGGCCTCCTGATCGTCCGGCGCGAAGCCGACGGCGCCGCCGAAACACACCTGACCCAGGTGGATATGGTCACCGTAGTCTCCGGCGCGGGTACGCTGATCGTGGGTGGAACCATGGTGGACGGCAAAACCACAGCACCCAACGAAATTCGCGGGAAGTCCATCACCGGCGGGGTGCGCAAGCCGATGGCGGTGGGGGACGTGTTCCACATCCCCGCAGGCGTCCCGCATCAGATGCTGGTGCCGAAAAGCCTGATTATTCAGGTCGTGAAGGTAGAAACGAAATAGCCGTTACTTGCGGGGCGCAGCCCCGGCGAGAAACTTCTTGTTAAGTTTGGCGATCACCACATAATTCGGATCGACCATCTCTGCAACGTGAATCTCGGCCGTCTTCGAAAGCAACTCGTAAGAATCCATCTCCGACAGACCATAGCGGTCGTGCATCCAGTGCACCAGCTCGGTAAATGCAATACGCAACGCATCGTCGAGCGGGCGATAGATCCCGGCGGCCATGATGTAGTCCGCGTTCTCGAACCGCGGCCAGGCGATGGTTTTGCGCTTGATGACATCGACCTTCACTCGCACGTGCGCCGAGATTTCAATCGCGGTGCCGGCGATTTCGCCGTCTCCCATCGCCGCATGCGCATCGCCCATAAATAACAACCCACCCGGAACGTTGACCGGAAGGTACAAGGTATTGCCCGCGCTCGCTTCCGAGGCGTCCATATTTCCGCCGAACTCGGCCGGCACGATCGCGCTCCGCACCTCGCCATCGGCCGGCGCCACACCCACGCAACCAAGGAAAGGATGCATCGGGATCTTCACTGAGAAATTCGAGTCCTTCGCGTTGAACGTAGCCAGATTCGTCGCGCGGTCGAGCGGATAAACCCACGATTTCTTCGGGATGCCCAAACCGAGCATCGGCGTATAGTGGTTGGCGTTGATGGCTCCGCCGAAAGCCGGATCGATGTCTCCGTAGCCTTCATCGGCGTTCACGTCGACCGCCAGAAAGCGGATCGCGAGCGTATCGCCCGGCTCGGCGCTTTCAATGTAGAAAGGACCCGTCAGCGCATTGAAACCGAGCGCCTTGAAGCCGGCCTTTTCGATGGCTTTACCGTCCGAATCCACCGTCGTGGTGTCCAGCGTGTCGCCGGGGCGGAGCCTGGCCACGGGCGGAAAAACGCCGAAGTCGTACTTGAGCTCGTTCATCTTGAGCTCGTAATGAATGTCGCCGGAATTCGCCGAAGTTTTCAGCAGAAGCGAGTCTGACGGTGCGGGCGGAGGCGCTTTACTGGAGCACGAACCAGCGAGAACCGCGATCAGCCCGGTTACGCAGCATGCCGCTCGCGTCATTTTGCCGGGCTACTCTCCCAGCCTCTTGCGCTCTTTGCCGTCGAGAATCATGCAACTGCTCGAGCGGCAATTGTTGGCGAATGGCGAGCCGAGCTTCACCAGCAGAGCTACGCTTTCGGGATGTTGTTCGGAATGCTCGATGGGACCGTTGGCCATGTCCGCCGGGCTATACCCGTCTTTGGTAATGAAATCGAGCCGGGCGCCGTTTTTTGCCAGAAACGCGATCAGTTCGGTATCGCCGCGAAAAGCGGCGCCATGAATCGCGGCGTAATCCTTCACGTCCTTCGCATTGATGTCGACGCCCAGATCGAGGCAATACTGGACGGCTTTTATCCAGGAGTCCGGCGCGTTGCGCGAAAAGTTCGCCGCCCAGCCAAGCCCGGCTGCAACCATCAGCGGGGTCGATCCGTTGGTCGAAGCGATTTTCGGATCGGCGCCGGCTGCGACGAGCAGATGCATGGCGGCGAGATCCGTCGCCTGCGCAGCGCGCCAGAATGCGGTAGCGCCCGAAGGATCGACCCAACCGTGATCGCCCGCGAGCGAGCGGAACCAGACCTTGCCGCCAAGCTTCGCATTCGGGTTGGCGCCCTTTGCCAGAAGCGCCTTCATCAGGTCCAGATAACTGATGGATTCGCGATAGGTGATGGGCTGCGGCAGCCAGGAATAAGGCGCCCACTCCATGTCGAGGGTGGCGTACAGCGGAGTCAGCCCGATTGCGCTCGCCTTGTTCGGATCCGCGCCATGGTCGAGGAAGTATTTCCC
>CAWBIS010000247.1:0-71821 GCA_963788485.1 Terriglobia bacterium | reverse complement strand
CCGAGCCGAATCTACAGATGTCACCGGATACAGAGGCAATATGTTCCTTCGTTTGACAACTCTCATGAAACAACCCGGCTTGACATCCATCTGCTGAACCAATTCGCTGGGCATTTATCTGGCGGCGTCTGCCTGTTGTCAAAGCAAATCACGCTCCACTCACAATCCCCGGGATAACTGGCCAATGAAAAGCACAGGGAGCATAAAAAGCGGCAGACTGAGGTGAGCGCCACCACGACAAGGATCACTATGCGGTGTCGGCGGCCCGTCGGCGACTTGCCGCCGGAAGCGGATGAGTCATCGATAAGTCGGATGTGACGAGGAACCACCCGCTGGAGGAATCACGCTTGCATCCACTTTGGGCCACTAACATATGAATTACCGCGTTCGTAAAATCGCCAGAGTGCATCGACGTTGCGGGTCAGGCCGATCCGCACGCTCTCGCCGATGGCGGCGGTACCCTGCGCTGTCGCCGCGAGCCAGAGCGGACCGGCGGCGCACAAATCGAGGCCGTCTTGTCTGAGATCGATCCGCATCGCTTCGGTGAGTCGGCCGGGACCCCTCGCCAGATCAACCAGACGCGTTGTACCGCGGGAGCACTGCATCAGCGCGATCCCCTCGAGCGGTTCGAGCGCACGCAGGAGCACTCCGCCGCCAACGCCGCGTACTTCACTTATGACATTCAGCATGAACGACGATCCATACGTGAAGTAGACGTGAGAGTACCCGCGCGGGAGAAACAGCGAACCGTTGCGAGGCGTCTTGCCACGGAACGCATGACCTGCAGGATCGCCGATTGGATAGGCTTCCGTTTCGACGATTCTCCCGCTGAGTCTGCCAGCGGCGACGTCGTGGACCACTACTTTGCCTACCAGGTAACGCGCGAGCTTCACGGTGTCCACAGGGAGCTCCGCTCGGCGAAGTTGCCGCAACCCGCCATCCGACGGACTCTGATCCGAATGCTTCATCTCCTGCCTGCTTCCGATTGAGGACCGGCCCGCCTGCGCAAGCGGCCGTACTTCACGAAGCACCGGGATCAGCGAGGGGTCGGCGGCCGAAAGTCAACTTGCAGACCTCCCGGCCGTCGCCGCCGGCACTCAACCACGAAGGGCCGGCGTCCCTCAGGCGGCAGCGTCCTGCGAAACCTGCTGGACTTCTCTGATCAGACCGGTCTCCATATCGAAAACAAAACCGCGCACTGGTACTTCTTTAGCGATCCACGGATGTGACCTGACCTTTCTGATCTGTTCTCGCGTGTTCTGTTCAGGGTCCTTATAAGAGAAGAAGCGCATCGGAGCGGGCGATGCGTCGCCGGTTGACGCAGACAGTTTCGCGTTCAGCTCGTCGTCAGTGAAGGTCGTGAATCCGCAGCCGGTGTGATTGAGGAGCATGATCTCAGTCGTGCCGAGGACGCGGGTGGAAACGACGAGTTCCCCGAGCACATCTTCGGTTACCGCGGGCCCGCCCGTTCGGATGACGTCGATATCGGCATGGGGCAGTCCGAGGATTGCCGGGAGGTCTGACAGTCTGGGATCCATGCATGTCACAACTGCGATCTTGGGAAACGGACGCTCCCCAATCTTTCGGTACTTCTTGGCATACGTTTGGTTTGCTCTTAGCGCTTTGTCAATAAGACTCATTGCGATCTCCAATTCCTTCGTTTTCCCTGGCCGGAAGAACCCCCAAAGTCTGGGGCCCCGCCGACCGGGCAAGTGACCGATTGCACGTGGCGGGCCTTCGAGGCATCAAGAGGTTGGGCCCGTAAACTCGCCCCCGTTGGGGCCGCGCGGAAGATCCTCGCCCGTTTCAGACCAGGCGCGTGCGCGCCAGTTGGCCAATAGTGGAGTCCGCAATCGGTCGAATGACGGTCTGTTGACTCCGATCCTTGCATTCCGTTCCGTATTGACGCCGCCGATGCGGACAAGACGATTTGGACTTCTATTCAGTCGCCCGAGGCTGGAGCTTATCGTCTTGAGCACTGCGGAGGATTGAGCTCCCGCAGTGTGCGGCTGCCTGCTCTGTGATGAGAATACGACGGTTCAGGCTCAGGGCCGTCCGGTTGCCGCACTGACGCTCTGACCGCCACCTCGTCTTTCGCCGCTATCGAGACGCCGTCCCGCCGGGAGCCCTTCGCGGGAATTATTCGTGATTATCGTGCAACTCCAACCGAGCCTGATCGCCCGATCCGGCGAACGGCAGATGAACTGCTCTCTTCAGCGCAGAGTTCTAATACGCGAATGACCTGGCCTCTGCTCGTATATTTCGTCTTCGTTGTTTTTCTCGCCGCCGCTGTTCTGTTCGTCTCATACCTGCTCGGGCAGAGACACTCGGAGCCGGCGACCGGAGAGCCCTACGAAGGGGGCATCGTTTCGGAAGGCTCCGCCCGCGTGCGCTTTGATGTCCGTTACGCGCTCGTCGCGATGTTCTTCGTTGTCTTCGATCTCGAAGCAGTCTTCCTGTTCGCCTGGGCGGGAGCCGCGCGCGAGCTCGGCTGGCCAGGCTATTGGACGATTCTGCTTTTTGTGGGAACCCTTGCTGTGGCGCTCATCTACGCGTGGAGAGTGGGAGCGCTCGACTGGGTGAGAACTCCGCGACGCTCGAGGTAAATGCCGATGCAATGGTCACTGACGAAACCCGATATCACAGGACTGATCGCGACTGCGGACCGACAGTCGTTTGAACAGACCGCACGCCGCAACGTGATCCTCTCGCGGCTCGAAGACCTTGTTCAATGGGGCCGCAAGAATTCCGTGTGGCCGTTCAACTTTGGGCTCTCCTGCTGTTACGTCGAAATGGCGACCAGCATCACGAGCAAGTTCGACGTTTCGCGTTTCGGCGCCGAAGTCATCCGTGGTACGCCTCGCGAGGCGGACCTGATGGTGGTCGCGGGCACGGTCTTCATGAAGATGGCTCCCATCGTTCAGCGGCTCTACGAGCAGATGATGGAGCCGCGTTGGGTGATCTCGATGGGGTCTTGCGCGAACTCCGGAGGCATGTATGACATCTACAGCGTCGTCCAGGGCGTAGACAAGTTTCTCCCGGTGGATGTCTATGTGCCCGGCTGCCCGCCGCGTCCGGAGGCTTTCCTCGAAGGACTTTTGCTCCTGAAGCAGGCCGTTGGGACGGAGCGGCGTCCTCTTAGCTGGGTTGTGGGTCCGCAGGAAACCGTTCGCGCGCCCATGCCTTCGATGCGCGATCTCATGCGTCCATCGCGCGAGAAAGCCACATTTCTCAGAGAACCGGACGACGTATGATCGCAAGTCGCGACATGGCGCAGGAAATCAGGGATCGTCTCGGCTCGTCCGCTGTGCCCCAAAATACATCGGATCGCATCCCCACCTTCTGGATCGCGAGCGATCGTGTGCCGTCTGTCATGCGCTTCCTGAAGGAGGAGATCGACGCCCCCTACCGGATGCTCTACGATCTCTCTGCCATCGATGAGCGAATGAGGGTACATCGCGACGGCCAGCCGCCGAGCGACTTCACTGTCGTGTATCATCTGCTGTCCTTCGACCGCAATGAGTATCTGCGTATCAAAGTCGCGCTCAGCGAGGGGCGTCTGTCGCTGCCAAGCGTCACTTCGATCTGGCCCTCCGCCAACTGGTACGAGCGGGAGGTCTGGGATATGTTCGGCATCGTCTTCGACGGCCATCCGCACCTTGAGCGCCTGCTGATGCCGAAAAGCTGGGTGGGCCACCCGCTGCGTAAAGATCATCCGGCGCGCGCGACCGAGATGGGGCCCTATCACTTGAACGAAGACAAAGAAGCGGCCGAGCAGGAGGCGCTTCGCTTTCGCCCGGAGGCGTGGGGCATGAGCCGCGAACGCGAAGGCTCGGACTTCCTGTTCCTCAACATCGGTCCGCAGCACCCCGGCACGCACGGCGTGCTCCGAATCGCGCTGCAACTCGATGGTGAAGAAATCGTCGACGCTGTTCCACAGATCGGCTTCCATCATCGCGGCGCCGAGAAGATGGGCGAGCGACAGTCCTGGCACAGCTACATCCCCTACACCGATCGCATCGATTACCTCGGCGGCGTGATGAACAACCTGGCCTATCTGACGACTGTCGAGACGCTCGCGGGTATCAAGGTGCCGCCGCGCGCGCAGGTCATTCGCGTGATGCTGTCGGAATTGTTTCGCATCATCAGCCACCTGGTCTGGTACGGGACGTTCGCTCAGGACCTCGGTCAGATGTCCCCGGTCTTTTTCACCTTTAACGACCGCGAACGCGCCTTCGGCATCATCGAGGCAATCACGGGTGCGCGCATGCACCCATCATGGTTTCGCATCGGGGGTCTGGCCGCGGACCTGCCAAAAGGATGGGAAAGCATGGTTCGCGACTTCATCGCCTACCTGCCGCCGCGCCTTGTCGAGTACGACCGCACTGTAATCCGCAATCGGATTTTCAAGGCGCGCACCAAAGGCATCGGGGTACTCACAAGGGATGACTGCATCGAATGGGGCGTCACCGGTCCGAATCTTCGCGCTTGCGGACTGGAATGGGATTTTCGCAGGAAACAGCCCTACAGCGGTTATGAGCAGTTTGAATTCGAGGTTCCGACGGCTCAGAACGGCGATTGCTTCGACCGCGCGGTAGTACGCGTTGAGGAGATGCGGCAGAGCCTCCGCATCATCGAGCAGTGCATGAAGCACATGCCGGGAGGCCCGTGGCAATCGGATCACCCGCTGGCCACTCCACCCATTAAAGAACGCACTCTGCATGACATCGAGACTCTGATTACACACTTCCTGAACGTAAGCTGGGGGCCCGTCGTGCCGCCCGGCGAAGCGCTCTGCGCGATCGAAGCCACGAAGGGCAACAACGGATATTACCTCGTGAGCGATGGCAGCACGGATTCATATCGTACACGGATACGCACGCCTTCTTTTGCCCACATACAGACGCTGCCGCAGTTGTGCCGTGGCCTGATGATTCCGGACCTTGTAGTCACGCTCGGCAGCCTCGATTTTGTGCTGGCCGATATAGACCGGTGAAGAAAGCCCGGTGAGGAAAGCGAAAAGATGTTGACCGCGGAAGAAATCAGCGAAATCGAGGGCGAGGCGGTACGGTATCCGAGGCGCGACGCGGTCTCGATCGACGCCTTGAAGATTGTACAGCGCCGTCGCGGCTGGATCTCGGACGAGAGCCTCGGCGACATAGCGCGGCATCTCGGTATGTCCGCCGCCGATCTCGATGGCATTGCAACTTTCTACAACCTGATTTATCGCAGGCCCGTCGGCCGCCACGTCATCTCTGTCTGCGACAGCGTGAGCTGCTGGATCATGGGCGGCGAACAATTGTGCGCGCATCTTCAGCAGCGCCTCGGAATTGGTCTCGGCGAGACCACTCCTGATGATCGGTTTACGCTGCTGCCCACGGTTTGTCTCGGATGTTGCGATCGCGCTCCCGCCATGATGGTAGACCGCGATCTGCACAGCGACCTTGACCCGCAGAAAATCGATCTTGGCCTTGAGAGCTACAAATGACCGCAAGCACGACCGAGAAGCCCCTCACCGGAAACATGCGTCCCGACGGCTCGGTGCTCGATATCACCGGCTATGAGAAGGCTGGTGGCTACCAGGCGATCCGCAAGGTGTTATCGACAGGTATGACGCCGAAGGCCGTAATCGCCCAGGTCAAGGACGCGAATTTGCGGGGCCGCGGCGGTGCGGGCTTTTCAACAGGTCAGAAATGGTCTTTCGTACCCGTGGGTAAAGACGTACCGGATCCTACCTACCTCGTTGTAAACGGAGATGAGATGGAGCCGGGCACTTTCAAAGACCGGCTGCTCATGGAGCGGGATCCTCATCAGCTCATCGAAGGCGCGATCATAGGCTCTTTCGCGATCGAGGCTGACATTGCGTTCATCTTCCTGCGGGGAGAATACACACTGGCGGCCGAACGGCTGGAACGAGCTATCGCCGAGGCGTATGAGCGCAACTACCTCGGGAAAAATATCCTCGGTTCGGGTTACAGCCTTGACCTCTACCTGCACCTCAGCGCCGGCCGCTATATCTGCGGCGATGAAACGGGTCTACTCAATGCGCTCGAAGGTAAGCGCGCTAATCCGCGCGCCAAGCCGCCGTTTCCGGTGGTGGTAGGCCTGTTTGGCAAGCCCACTGTCGTCAACAATGTTGAAACCTTCAGTTGTGTGCCTCACATTATCAACAACGGTGCGGCATGGTTTCGCGGGCTGGGGCGCGGCCCGGACGCGGGCACGAAACTCTACGGCGTCAGCGGAAAAGTAAAACGCCCTGGTCTGTGGGAACTGCCCATGGGCACCCCTGTTCGCGAAATCATTGAAGATCATGCAGGCGGCATGCGCGATGGCCTGAAGTTCCGTGGAGCCCTGCCGGGAGGCAGTTCTACGCCGTTCATCGTCGCGGAGCATCTTGACACGCCGATGGATTTCACCGAAATGCCCAGGGTTGGCAGCCGTCTCGGCACGGGCACGATGATCGTGCTTGACGATCAGACCTGTCCGGTCGGCATGACGTGGAACATGATGCGCTTTTTCTCGCGGGAATCGTGCGGTTTCTGCACGCCCTGCTGGAGCGGCCTTGGATGGGCGGAGCGGATTCTCAAGGCGATGGAGGAAGGGAACGGGAAGCCGGGCGATCTCGAAAAGCTGGCTTCTCAGGCCAACATGTGGAGCCCCGGAAATACGTTCTGTTCCCTGGCGCCGGGCGCGGCCGATCCGCTCCAAACCGCGCTGAAATACTTCCACGATGACTTCGAGCGGCACATCCGCGAGCATCGCTGCCCCTGGAGATAGCTATGGCGCTCGTTATCGTCGACAACAAAAATTACCAGATGGACGCCGAAGAAAATCTTCTTCACGGCTGTCTTTCGCAAGGCCTTGATCTGCCTTATTTCTGCTGGCATCCGGCACTCGGGTCGGTGGGCGCGTGCCGCCAGTGTGCGGTCAGGCAATTCAAAGACGAGCATGACGAGCACGGCCGAATCGTGATGGCCTGCCTGACGCCCGCCAACGAGGGCACACGAATCTCCATCGCCGACCCCGAGGCAAGCGCCTTCCGCAGGGGGATCATCGAAGGCCTGATGCTCAACCACCCGCATGATTGCCCTGTGTGCGACGAAGGCGGCGAGTGTCATCTCCAGGACATGACGGTCATGACCGGTCACGATTACCGCCGCTACGAATTCGATAAGCGAACTTTCGAGAATCAGGACCTCGGTCCGCTGGTTAATCACGAAGCCAATCGCTGCATCCAATGCTATCGCTGCGTTCGCTACTATCGCGAGTACGCCGGCGGCCGGGACCTGAACGCGTTCGCCTCCCGCAACACAGTATTCTTCGGACGCCATGAAGATGGCGCTCTCGAAAACGAATTCAGCGGCAACCTGGTCGAGATTTGCCCGACCGGTGTGTTCACCGACAAGACCCTCAGGCGTCATTACGTGCGCAAGTGGGACCAGCAGTTCGCGCCCTCCGTATGCGTCCACTGCGCCATGGGCTGCAACATTGACGCGGGTGAGCGCTATGGAGTTCTGCGCCGCATCGTCAATCGTTACAACTACGAAGTGAACGGCTATTTTCTCTGCGACCGGGGAAGATTCGGCTACGAGTTCGTCAACAGTGAACGCCGCGTGAAGCAGCCGATGCTCAATGGGCGGCCTGTATCCGCGGAGGAGGCGGGTAAGTACCTGGAAGACATAGTTGCACAGGGGAAAGCGATCGGCATCGGGTCGCCACGTGCGTCGCTCGAATCCAACTTTGCTCTGCGCACTTTGGTCGGGCCCGATCGCTTTCACAACGGCATGGCGGATCGCGAAGCGAACCTCGCGGCACGCATGATTGAGATCTTGCGGCGTGGCCCGACGAAGACACCAACACTTCGCGAGATTGAGGAAAGCGACGCCGTTTTCATTCTAGGCGAGGATCTCACCAGCGTAGCCCCCAGAATGGCTCTCGCGGTTCGCCAGTCGGTGCGCAGGCAACCGATGGAGATAGCGAAAAATGCGAAGGTGCCCTTGTGGATGGATTATGGCGTTCGCGATGCGGTGCAGGAGGTGAAAGGCCCGCTTTACATAGCAACGCTCCATGCCACTCGTCTGGACGACGTCGCCACGGCTACGTTCCACGCGGCTCCTGACGACCTTGCCCGGCTCGGATTCGCGGTTGCGCACGCGCTGGACCCAAACGCACCCCCGGCCGTTGGCCTTCCACTCGCGGAAGAGATTGCGCGCGCATTGAGGTCTGCAAAGAAGCCGCTCGTGATCTCCGGCATGAGCTGTGGCAGCGAAACGCTCATGGAGGCCGCGGCGAACGTCGCAATGGCCGCGCATGCTGCTCTCAGCTTGACCGCGCCCGAATGCAATACCGTCGGCGCTTCGCTCATAGGAGGAAATCCGCTGAGCGCAGCGTTCGAAGCCATCGGGAATGGACGGGCCGACACGATCGTCATTCTTGAGAACGATCTCTATCGCCGTGCACCGACTCCCGAGGTGGACGCGTTACTCAGCGCTGCCAGGCACGTTATCGTGCTCGACCACCTGACCAACCGAGTCACCGCGAAGGCAGAGCTGCTGCTGCCGGCCGGAACCTTCGCTGAATCTGACGGCACCTTTATCAGCAGTGAGGGGCGAGCTCAGCGATTTTTCCAGGTATTTGTTCCCCAAAACGATGCGCGGGCAAGCTGGCGATGGCTGATGCCGAATAAGTCGATGTCGGACGATCGGGGACAACTCGACGACGTGCTTGCGGCTATGGGCCGCGCACTGCCCCATCTCGCCCCGGCATCTTCGGCTGCGCCATCGGCCGCATTTCGAATCGCCGGGGCGAAGATCCCGCGCTCGCCGCATCGCGAAAGCGGCCGGACCGCGGTGCTGGTGAATATCGATGTCTCTGAGCCCAAGCCGCCGGACGATCCCGACTCCCCGCTTTCGTTCTCCATGGAAGGTACGCCTGATCAGCCTCCAGCGGCGCTCATACCCTTCTTCTGGTCACCAGGGTGGAATTCTATCCAGGCCACGAATAATTATCAGCGCGAGATTGGCGGGCCTATACGCGGCGGAGATGCAGGCATTCGGATGTTTGAGCCGCCGGCTGTCAAAGGCCAGGAATATTTCAGCGCCGTCCCGGCCGCATTCGAAGCCCGGAGGGATGAGTGGCTGCTGACGCCCATGTACCTGTTTGCCGGTTCCGAGGAACTGAGTATGGCAGCGGGTGGATTTTCTCAGATCGCACCCACGCCCCACATAGCCATGAACAGCCACGACCTCCCCGATGGCACGGAAGTGGAAGTGAGTTGCTCCACCGGCAGTTGCAAGCTGCCTGTTCGCATCCGTCCCGACATCCCGCAAGGCGTTGCTTGTTTGCCGGCGGGCATGTTACCCGGGATGGGTATGACGCTGCCCGCATGGGGCAGGATAGCGAGGCCGAAATGACCAGCCCGTATCCGCTTCTCTCGATCCTCGGAATTGTTATCGTCGCCCTGTCGATAGCCGCCCAGCTCATCTGGGTCGAACGCCGCCTGCTTGCTCTCTGGCAGGATCGCTACGGTCCGAATCGCACCGGCCCCTTCGGCCTGTTTCAGGTATTGGCGGATTCGATCAAGATCTTCATGAAGGAAGACTGGATTCCGCCGTTTGTGGATAAGCCCGTGTTCATCGTGGCGCCGGCGATAGTCTTCGTCACGGTGTTAATGTCTTTCGCCGTGATTCCGGTGGCACCCGGGATCATCGTCAGCGATCTGAACATCGGGCTGCTGTTTTTTTTGGCGATGTCTTCACTGGGGGTTTATAGCGTCGTACTGGCTGGCTGGTCCTCCAACAACAAATATGCGCTCATCGGGGCGCTGAGAGCCGCGGCGCAGATGCTGAGTTACGAGGTGTTCATGGGCCTCTCGCTCATGGGCGTGGTTGTAATGGCTGGTTCCTTCAGCCTTCCTGTCATCGTCGAGGCACAGAAAACAATCTGGTTTGTCATTCCCCAGTTCCCTGGATTCATTTTGTTTTTGATTGCCGGGCTTGCCGAAACGCGCCGCATTCCGTTCGATTTGGCAGAGGCGGAAAGCGAACTGGTCGCCGGGTATCACTCCGAGTACTCGGGCATGAAGTTCGGCATGTTTTTCGTCGGAGAGTACATGGGGGTCACGCTGATTTCAGCCATGATCTCCGTGCTTTTCTTCGGAGGATGGCTCGGCCCCGTACTCCCCGGGGTGATCTGGTTCCTCATCAAAACATTCGTATTTATTTCGTTCTTTGTTCTGCTGAGGGCGGCTCTTCCGCGTCCTCGCTTCGACCAGTTGATGTCATGGGGCTGGAAGGTGATGCTCCCCCTGGCGCTCGCGAACGTGTTGCTCACCGGGGCGGCAGTACTTATCTGGAGATAAAAGATGCTCAGCATGCTCAGGACAATCTGGTACGTGTTTCTGCACGCATTTCAGAAGCGCATTACAGTCCAATATCCTGACGAGAAACCTTACCTCGCGCCGCGGTATCGCGGCAGGATCGTTCTGACTCGCGATCCGGACGGAGGTGAGCGCTGTGTAGCGTGTAATCTCTGTGCGGTCGCTTGTCCCGTCGATTGTATTGCGCTCCAGGCCACGGAAGACGAGAGCGGGCGGCGTTATCCCGCCTTCTTCCGTATCAACTTCTCGCGCTGTATTTTTTGCGGTTACTGCGAAGAGGCGTGCCCCACTCATGCCATCCAGTTAACGCCTGATTTTGAAATCGGGGAGTTCTACCGGAAGAACCTCGTGTACGAAAAGCAGGATTTGCAGATCGACGGCCCCGGCAAATATCCCGATTACAATTTCTGGCAGATATCGGGAGTGCAGATCGGCGGCAAAAAGAAAGGCGAAGGAGCACATGAGACGCCGCCCGTCGACGTCCGCTCTCTGTTGCCCTGAGGGAATATGGAATCAACTTTCTACATCGCGAGCGCGATAGCAGTCATATCCACGATTGTGATGCTGAGCCGGCTGAACCTCGTCCACGCGCTGCTTTACCTGATCGTGTCACTGCTGGGCATAGCCGTCGATTTCTTCCTGCTCGGAGCCCCGTTTGCAGCGGCGCTCGAAGCCATCGTTTATGCCGGAGCCATCATGGTGCTCTTTCTGTTCGTGGTCATGATGCTCAATATCGGCAAACATGCCGCCGAAACTGAAAAAGCATGGCTCTCGCCCGGCATCTGGACGGGCCCTGCCGTTCTTTCCGCCATTCTCCTCATAGAGGTCGTCAATTCGACGCGTGGCGCTTCTGCCGGCCTGGGGAGCGTCTCGATTGGACCGAAGCAGGTCGGAATGGCTCTCTACGGTCCGTATGCGATTGGTGCAGGCCTGGCTTCCATGCTCCTTTTGTCGGGTCTGGTAGGGGCCTATCACCTCGGCTTCCGTAGAAATGAAAAACAGGAGATTCAAAATGACACAGATACCCATGAGCAACGGGTTGATACTGGCGGGGATCTTGTTCTCGCTGGGACTGATCGGTCTGCTCGTACGACGTAACCTGATTTTCGTTCTCATGTCGCTTGAGGTGATGCTCAACGCTGCGGCACTGGCATTTGTGGTGGCAGGGTCTCGGTGGCATCAGGCGGACGGGCAGGTGATGTATCTGTTCATTCTGACTGTGGCGGCAGCCGAAGTTGCTGTTGGGCTGGCGATGGTACTGCAGATTTACCATCGCTTCCGGACATTGGATGTCGACATCCTCGGCGGGATGAGAGGCTAGCGTGCTTAGCTGGTTGTGGCTGATTCCCGTACTTCCATTCGCGAGCGCGGCGGTGCTGCTGCTGGCCGGCTCCCGTCTCTCGCGGAGAGCGGTGGCCGCGGTAGGCGTCGGATCCATCGGGCTGGCGGCGCTGGTTACGATCCTCGTCGCCGCGAATTTCTGGAATTCTCCTTCCGCAGGTAACTCTTATACACAGACTCTGTGGACGTGGATAAATGTGGCGGGCTTTCAGCCGCGGATCGCGTTCTATCTTGACGCGCTTTCCCTGGTAATGATTGTAGTGGTTACGTTCGTCGGCTTCCTCATTCACATTTACTCCGCCGAATTCATGATCGACGATCCCGATTACAGCCGATTCTTCGGTTACATGAACTTGTTCGTGGCGTCCATGATTACCCTCTTGCTCGCCGACAACCTCCTTCTGCTCCTGCTTGGCTGGGAAGGCGTCGGCTTATGCAGCTACCTTCTGATTGGCTTTTGGTATAAGGATGCTAAAAACGGCGCCGCGGCACGTAAAGCGTTCATTGTGACCCGCGTGGGGGATACCGCCATGATGGTGGCGTTGTTTCTCCTCTTCGCAAGGCTTGGCACGCTGCAGATTCAGGATCTGATGCATCGGGCCGCGGAACAGTGGCAGCCGGGTTCAGGATATGCTGTCATCGCAGCTCTTCTGCTTTTGGCCGGAGCTGCTGGTAAGTCGGCACAGCTTCCGTTGCAGGTGTGGTTACCTGACGCCATGGCCGGCCCCACTCCGACCAGCGCCCTGATTCACGCCGCAACTATGGTAACGGCGGGCGTTTACCTGATCGCTCGCACTCACGTTCTGTTTGCGCTTGCGCCCGCGGCGCAACTGGCCGTCGGGATCGTGGGCGCTGCGACCCTGCTGCTGGCGGGATTCAGCGCCCTCACCCAGCACGACATCAAACGCATCCTCGCTTATTCTACGGTCAGCCAGATCGGTTACATGTTTCTCGCTCTGGGAGTGGGCGCCTGGCAGGCCGCCCTGTTCCACTTCCTGACGCATGCCTTCTTCAAGGCCCTTCTATTCCTCGGGGCTGGCGTAATTATCGGGGCGATGGACGAAGAGCACAGCATCTTCAAGATGGGTGGGCTCCGCAAAGAGATGCCCGTTACCTTCTGGACATTCCTCGCGGGCGGCTGTGCCCTGGCCGGTCTGCCGTATGTCACCGCCGGGTTCTTCAGCAAAGACCTGATTATCTCGGAAACGTGGTCAGCGCAGGGCGGTCATCCTGCATTGTGGATCGCCGGCATGGTTGGCGCCCTGTTGACCTCGCTTTACACGTTCCGCATGATTTTCCGCGTTTTCTTCGGACCAATCAACACTCCGGTCACGAAACGGCCTGGGTTCGCCATGACAATGCCTCTGTGCGTGCTGGGCTTCCTCGCCATCGTGGCAGGCTATTTCAAGCAGCCGTTTCTCGGGTTCCTGCATTCCGCGCTGCCGGAAACGATCGAGGGCCATACCGCCGGCATGACGGAGACTGGATCCGAGGCCATCGCGGCGATTGTCTTCGTCATCGGCCTTTATTTCGCATACCTTTTCCACCTTCGCAGGCGAAGCCTCGCCGATTCGCTGGTCGCAAACTCTGTCGGCCGGAAGCTGCGCGATTGGTGGTTCGCCGACTGGGGCTTCGACTGGATTTATGACAAGGCTTTTGTGCAGCCTTTCATTTGGATATCCAACGTGAACAAGAGCGATTTCGTTGATGGGCTTTATACCGGTGTCGCCCGGCTGGCCGACCTGTCGTATCGGGCCCTGAGTAACACACAAACTGGCCGCATTCGTTGGTACGCCGCAGCGATGGCGGCCGGGTCCGTCCTGTTCATAGCTATGGTCTTGTTCCTATGACGCTCACTCTACTAATTGTCATTCTTTTGCTCGCCGGCATTCTTGCCGGAATTACGGCTCGATGGAGTTCTTCGCTCCCGCGATGGATTTCGCTCGTCGCGATCGCGCTGGATCTGATTCTGACTGCAGGCATCTGGGCTCGCCGAGCCTCGGGAGCTTCGAACCAGTGGCTCGACGAAGTGGATGTGAGCTGGGTGCCGGCATTTGGAATACACTTCCATCTCGCTGTGGACGGCCTTAGTCTGTTGCTGCTGGTGCTCACGCTTTTCCTCGGTATAGTCTCCGTCCTCACTTCATGGACGGAGATCCGGGATGGTGTCGGTTTTTTCCACTTCAATCTGATGTGGGTTCTTGCTGGAATTATCGGGGTGTTTCTGGCCGTCGACCTGTTCCTGTTCTATTTCGCGTGGGAACTGATGCTGGTCCCGATGTATTTTCTGATCATTATCTGGGGCCATGAACAGCGCGTCTATGCGGGCACGAAGTTTTTCCTGTTTACCCAGTGCAGCGGATTGCTGATGCTGATCGCGATCCTGGCGCTCTATTTCATCCACCACCACAATACCGGCGTGTACACCTTCCAGTACTCGGAGCTGCTGGGAACAGCGTTGGGCCCGCGCGCCGAACTGCTCATCATGCTGGGTTTTTTCGGCGCGTTCGCGGTCAAACTGCCGGTGGTGCCCCTGCATACCTGGCTGCCGGACGCACACACAAATGCGCCCACGGCCGGAAGCGTGATTCTGGCCGGGCTGCTCCTCAAGACCGGCGCCTACGGTCTGCTGCGATTCGTTATTCCGCTGTTTCCGCACGCGGCGCATGAGTTCACCCCCGTCGCTCTTGTCCTTGCCGTAATCGGAATCATGTATGGCAATGTCATGGCGTTCTCACAGACCGATCTGAAACGCCTGGTGGCGTACACCAGCGTCAGTCACCTCGGATTTGTGCTGCTGGGGATCTTTTCGTGGAACCCGCTCGCCCTTCAGGGAGCGCTCATGACGATGATCTGCCACGGCCTCAGCACCGGCGGACTCTTCATGCTCGTCGGCGGATTACAGGAGCGCATTCATACACGCGACGTATCGCGCATGGGAGGGCTCTGGACCACCGCGCCGCGTTTGAGCGGGTCAGCGCTTTTCTTTAGTTTGGCCTCGCTCGGCCTGCCCGGAATGGGCGACTTCGTCGGCGAATTTCTGGTGCTCCTCGGCTCCTGGCGAATCAGCGTGCCGATTACAGTCGTCGCAACGATCGGCATTCTGTGCTCCACCTTCTATGCATTGCGCATGATGCAGCGAGCGTTCTTCGGCCCGAACACCAATGCCTGGCGTCTGGCCGATCTCACGCCCCGCGAAGGCCTCATGGCGGGCATGATGATGGCGGGTCTGCTTTGGCTCGGACTAAATCCCCAGCCCGTACTGAACACCTTTGCGCCGGCTATGGAGCATCTGCAGCACGCAGCTGAGATGCCCGTGGCCCTCCTGGGGAGATAGCCATGAACGTTACCGACATTCTTGCTCTGCTGCCTCTGCATCTGGTCGCAGCTACTGCTGTCATAGTTATGCTCGGGATAGCGGCGCAGCGCAGCCATCGATTGACCGCCGGCCTGACCATTGCCGGGCTCGCCGCTGCTTTCCTGTCCGTCTTTGTGGCGGCGCCACTTGTTCCCCGGCAAGTGTCGTCATTGCTGCTGATGGACCACTATGCGCTCTTCTTCACAGGGTTGCTCATTGCCTCCGCCGCAGCCGTGGCGGTGTTGTGCTATCGCTACCTGGAGAATCACGATGGCCATCGCGAAGAACTATATCTTCTCCTGCTGTTCGCCACCCTGGGTTGCATAGTCCTGGTAACGAGCATTCATTTCGCTTCTTTCCTTCTGGGGCTGGAGATCCTGAGCGTTTCGCTCTACGCCATGGTCTCGTATTTCCGGCAGCGCGCCCGGGCGCTCGAAGCCGGATTCAAATATTTGGTGCTGGCTTCGGCTTCGGCGGCATTCCTCCTGTTCGGAATGGCGCTGATGTACGCCGCCACCGGCACGATGACGTTCTCGATCTTGCGGGATCTCTCCCGCTCCGGATCCAACTCCGTGCTGTTAATCGCCGGACTCGCCCTTACCGTCACCGGTATCGGCTTCAAACTTGGGGTCGTTCCCTTCCATCTGTGGACGCCCGACGTGTATGAGGGAGCGCCGGCGCCGGTGACCGCATTTGTCGCCACCGCTTCCAAGACTGCGATGGTCGCACTGCTGCTGCGCTACATACCATCCAGCGCCATAGGCTATCGCCCGGTCTTCTGGGTCTTCTCCGTCATCGCGATCGCGTCGATGTGCGCCGGCAATCTCCTTGCCATGCGGCAGAACAATATCAAGCGCGTCCTCGCCTATTCATCGATCGCCCATTTTGGTTATATCCTCGTGGCCTTTCTCGCGGGCACGACGATGGCTGCAGGTGCTGTCAGCTTTTACCTGGTGGGGTACACGGTGTCCCTGATTGCCGCATTCGGAATCGTGACCATGCTCTCCAGCTCGAAGGGCGATGCGGACGACATCGAGGACTATCGGGGGCTTTTCTGGCGCCGTCCGGCCATTGCCGGAATTTTCACGGCCGTGCTGTTTTCCCTCGCCGGCATACCGGCGACGATGGGCTTTCTCGGCAAGTTCTACATACTCGCCGCCGGCGCGGATGTCTCTGCATGGGCTCTGATTATCGTCCTGGTGCTCACCAGCGTCGCGGGCCTTTTCTACTATTTGCGCATTGTCGTGACGCTATATTCGCCTCAGCCGGATCGCCCGACCCTGATCCCCGCCATGGCCGAGGGCGGTGTTTTCGTTTTAGCCGTACTGACTATTCTGCTGATCTGGTTCGGAGTGTATCCATCCCCGTTGATCAACCTGATCCGGACCGCGGTCACCGGGCTCAACTGAACGGCGTGTCTTCGTGGCAGCCTGAAGATGTCCAGTTGCAGGCCAACCGCTTGCTCGGCTGACCTTCCCGAAGTGAAATCCGGTGTTTGTGGCTATCACTAAGTCTTTTAAAATGTGGTGGCCAGGGACGGAATCGAACCGCCGACGCCAGCCTTTTCAGGGCTGCGCTCTACCAGCTGAGCTACCTGGCCATTTTCGGAAGGTTCGCGGGCAGGAATCTTGAATTATATCAGGCGGGTTGCAGCCGTTCGAGCTCTTCCGCCGTGGCCTTCTCAACATCGGCGTGCAGACTGTTTCCATGCGCGTCCATGGTGACGATCGCGGGGAAGTTGTCTACGCGCAGATGCCACATGGCTTCAGGGACGCCAAAATCGAGCAGGTTCACGTCGATCACGTGCCCGACCGTCCGCGCGTAATACTGCGCCGCGCCGCCGATCGCATTCAGGTAAACCGCGCCGAATTCCTGGAGCGCCGCCGAAGTCTTCGCCCCCATTCCGCCCTTGCCGATCACCGCGCGCACACCATAGCGCTTGATCACGTCGGCTTGATAGGGCTCCTCACGAATGCTGGTGGTTGGCCCGGCCGCTTTCACGGTCCATTTGCCATCGCTCTGCAACATCACAGGGCCGCAATGGTAGAGGACCGCGCCGTTGAGGTCGACAGGCGGCGGGTTCTTCATGAGATAGGCGTGAACGGCGTCGCGCCCGGTGTAGACCTCGCCCTTTATCAGTACGACATCGCCTACTTTCAGCGAGCGCACCTGTTCCTCGGTCAACGGCGCGGTGAGCACCACTTCGCGACCGGTCAGCGGGAACCCTTCGCTTTTCGTCATGCGCTCGACCACACGCGAGGGATCGCGATAGAGCCACTGCGTGATCGCTCCATTGCCCGCATCCAGACGTACGCCAAGCCGGCGGAATGCCCAGCAGTTATACGCCACCGAAACGAAGAAGCTTGCCGGCAGGCGGTTGGCGGCGGCGACCTTGCAACCGATCAGCGACACGTTGCCGCCGAAGCCCATCGCACCCACACCCAGTTCGTTGGCCTCCTTCATGACGCGCGCCTCGAGTGCAGCCAGTTCGGCATTCGGATTCACGTCGTCGAGCGTGCGGAACAGCTGTTCCTTGGCGACGTCGTACCCATGCGCGCGATCGCTGCCGATGCAGACGCCGAGGGCTCCCGGAGCGCATCCCTGTCCCTGCGCCTGCCAGACCGCGTGCAGCAGGCATTTGCGGACACCTTCGAGGTTGCGGTCGGCGCGGCCGAGGCGTTCGAGCGTCATCGGCAATGAATACTGAATGTTCTTGTTCTCGCAGCCGCCGCCTTTCAGGATCAGCTTGACTTCGATCTCATCCTGTTCCCACTGGTCGAAGTGGATTACCGGCGTTTCCACGCCCAGATTGTCGCCGGTATTTTTGCCCGTCAGCGAATCCACCGAGTTCGGACGCAGCTTGCCCAGCCTGGTAGCTTCGGCGACGGCCGAGCGGATTGCCTTGCGGATGACGATCTGATTCGCGCCGACCGGCGTATGCACATAAAAAGTTGGCATGCCAGTGTCCTGGCAGATGGCGCCGGAGTCGTCGGCCGCCATATCGATGTTGGAAAAAATGATGTTCAGCGCCTGCGAGGCCTGCGTGTCCGGCTTCTCGGCAAGACCGGTGGCTGCCATCGCGGCACGCACGTCCGGCGGCAGATTCGTCGAGGTCTGCGTAATCAGCTCGACAAGGCTGTTCTGTAGGAATTGCATGGGAAAGCACCATTGTAGCGGTAAGATTCAGTCATGCCCGCGCGCACGTTCATGACGGCCGAGCAGTTCGACGCGTTGCCCGAGGAAGAGGGACGCAAATGGGAACTACTGGACGGAGAGTTGATCGAAGTGTCGAGCGCCACGCCGGAACACAATCTCATTCTGGGCCAGCTTCTGATGCTGATCCAGGCGTTCGTGAAGCCGCGCCGGCTGGGCAAGCCTTTGATCGAAACCGATCTGGCTGTCCGGCGTGATTCGCGGCTTCGCCCGGACCTGGGATTCTTTTCCGCTGAGACGTGGCAGACGATTGATATCAGGAGAGTCCCGGTTGAGCACCCGCCCGATATAGCCGTCGAAATCGTTTCACCATCCGAAACGGCATCGAACATCAACCGCAAGGTGCAGGCGTATCTGACCTGGGGTGTTCACGAGGTTTGGTTGATTTACCCCGAGACGCGGACGATCTCTGTCCACGTGCACAACGGCTCCCAAACGCTGAGCGAAGGCGCTTACCTGATGTCCGACCTGATTCCGGGCTGGCGTATACAGGTTTGCGAAATCTTCGAAGACCTTTGATTTAGGCACCGGTGATCAGGCGCTCCTGGTCACCCCAGCAGCTTCGCCATCGGCTTGGCAAAATAAGTCAGGATGAAATCGGCACCGGCCCGGCGTATCGAGGTCAGGCTTTCCACCATCGCCCGCTCCTCGTCAATCCAGTCGTTCTGCGCCGCCGCCATGATCATCGAATACTCGCCGCTGACCTGATATGCAGCCAGAGGCACATCGAACCGGTCGCGCGCCTGGCGGATCAAATCCAGATACGGCATGGCCGGTTTCACCATGATCATATCCGCGCCTTCTTCGAGGTCGAGCTCGATTTCGCGCATGGCCTCGCGCCCGTTCGCCGGGTCCATCTGATAGCTGCGCCGATCGCCGAACTGCGGCGTCGATTCCGCCGCTTCGCGAAAAGGCCCATAAAAAACGGAAGCGAATTTGGCCGAGTAAGCCAGAATCGGCGTGGTCTGATAGCCGTTTTCATCCAGCGTTTTGCGGATCGCCCCCACGCGTCCGTCCATCATGTCTGAAGGGGCGACGATATCGGCGCCCGCGCGCACATGCGACAGAGCCCCCTTCGCAAGCCACTCCAGGGTGGCGTCGTTATCGATCTCGCCGTCGACGACCTTCCCGCAATGGCCGTGGCTCGTATATTCGCAGTTGCAGACATCGGTGACCACCAGCAGATCCGGCAGATGCCGTTTGATCGCGCGAATCGACTGCTGCACGATCCCGTTCTCGTCGTAAGCGCCAGAGGCCTCTTCGTCCTTCGATTCCGGCAGACCGAAGAGAATCACCCCCCCGATGCCGAGATCCCGCACCTCCCGGCACTCCTCCACAGCCATATCGATCGAGAGCTGGCAATGCGGCGGCATGGAGCGGATGGGTCTGCGTACGCCTTCGCCGGGGCATATAAAAAGGGGCAGAATGAAATTCGCCGGTTCGAGCCGGGTTTCCCGGACAACGCGCCGGATGGATTCGCTCGACCGCAACCGGCGCGGTCTGTGGGTCGGAAAAGGCATCTGAAGGGATTCTACCTTGGCTCTCCGGGGTGTCCCGCACGAGTAAAAAAATACGTCTGGCACGGAAAGTGCTTGTCACAGGGAGTTCCGATGGGTTTATAATTTCGAGAAGCGAGCTTCAGTACTGTGTTACCAGCGCTTGACACCGCCCTCAGGTTCACTACAATAATTCGTATCCCTAAGTATTGATATGCAGACCCCCTGCGAGCACAAGAAAACGGTTGTCCTCGCCCGCCGCGACGGCGTGGACTATGTGGAGTGCCTCGACTGCCGGCAGATCTTCGAAGCCGAAGATCTGGAGCCGGTGGCTGCCGAGGCCGAAGAGGAGTAGATCCGCCCCGCCGGCCGCATCCCTTCGCGACATTTTCGCGCCTCCGCCTGAATCCGGTATACGCGACGCAAAGTGGCGGGTGCCGGTCCATAAAACCGGGGCACGGCTGAATCGGTGTGTACCCTCAACTCCAGGCGATCAACAGCTTGCTGGCAGCCCGTGGTGGAACTCGCGCGAGGCCGCGCGGGCAAGATTTGGTCTGAGCGCGAGACGCGAGGAGGAAGTCGACGCCGGTCAACTCGAAGAAGAAGTGCGTACGACGACGAGCAACGAAGCTATCGGGCCAAATCCTGCCCAACCAAAGGGTTGCGGCGGCGCCCGGCTCCAGCTTTGTCGCAAATCCTGTCCAATGTCCCGCATTGCCTGCGTCGTTGCTTCGCGCTGGCGACCGGGCGGCGCTCGCAACGCGGCCCACGGGAGTTCCACCACGGGCTGCTAGCATAACCTCTATATGCATGATCTGGGGACGTTTCGCGCCAATCTGGAAACGATTGCGCAACGCCTGTCGACGCGTGGGATGACGCTCGATGTAGAGCAATTCCGGCAATTGGACAGCGGCCGCCGCGCGGCTATCACCGAGGCCGAGCAACTGCAGGCGGAGCGAAATCTGGCTTCGCGGGAAGTCGGCAGACTGCGCAAGGAGGGGGTCGACACGAGCGATCTGCAGGAACGCGCGCGCGTCCTCGGAGAGCGCATCGCGGACCTGAACCGGCGCGCCGAGGAACTGGACTCGACCTACCGCGATCTGCTCGCCAACGTGCCAAATATTCCACACGAATCGGTACCGGTGGGGGCGTCGGCGGAAGATAACGTCGTCATCCGCAAGGTCGGCGAACCACGCGCGCTGGATTTCCAACCGAAAGCGCACTGGGATATCGGGCCGGATCTCGGGATTCTCGATTTCGATCGGGCGGGGAAAATCACGGGAGCGAGATTTGCCGTCTATTTCGGGATGGGAGCGAAGCTTGAGCGGGCTCTGATCAATTTCATGCTCGACACGCACACGCGCGAACACGGCTACACCGAAGTGCTGCCGCCGTTCATGGTCAATTCGGCGAGCATGTATGGCACAGGCCAGTTGCCGAAGTTCGCCGAGGATCTGTTCAAACTGGAAAAGACCGATTACTGGCTGATTCCAACGGCGGAGGTTCCGGTGACGAATCTTTTCCGCGACGAGATTCTGGATGCTGAGAAACTGCCCATCAAGTTCTGCGCTTACACGCCCTGCTTCCGCAGCGAGGCCGGTTCTTACGGACGCGACGTGCGCGGCATCATCCGGCAGCACCAGTTCCAAAAGGTCGAACTGGTGAAGTTCAGCCATCCCGACGATAGCTACGATCAGCTGGAAGGCCTTACCGCGGATGCGGAGGATATCCTGCGACGGCTTGAAATCCCTTTCCGGACAATGGCGCTGTGCACCGGCGACATGGGCTTCGGATCTTCGAAGACCTACGACATTGAGGTCTGGCTGCCGGGCCAGAACGGGTACAAAGAGATCTCTTCCTGCTCGAACTATGAAGCTTTCCAGGCCCGCCGGGCCAACATCCGCTTCAAGGGCGGCAAAAAGGCGGAACTGGCGCACACGCTGAACGGCAGCGGTCTGGCAGTGGGCCGGACATGGGTCGCGATCGTTGAAAATTACCAGCAGCGGGATGGCAGTGTCATTGTTCCGGAGGCGCTGCGGCCGTATCTGAACGCCGAGCGAATCACGAAATCCGCCGAGCTGAAATAGCGCCGCCCCACCCGATTCGGAGCGCCGATTTTGGCGATATGATAAACGCCATGCTGACCGGACGCTCCACGACTTTCGCCCTGCTGGCCGCTTCCGCTGTGACTGCCGGCGCTTTATCCGCCGCACGGCTGGCAGACCCGAACAACCCTACCGGCACCACGGGAGTCATCCTGATCGACAAGGTGGGCCATCACGTCCGCTTCTTCGATCCGAAGACCTGGACGGAAATCTCGAATATCGATGTGGCGGTGAATCCGCACGATCTTGCGCTCTCGCCGGATCACAAGACCGCGTACGTGACGATCTATGGCGCCGGGATTTATGGCAGAAATCCCAATCCGGAGCACACCATCGCGATCATCGATCTGGTCTCGCGCACTCAGACAGGAAGCATCGATGTATCGCCTTATGTGGGTTCGCATGGCATTCAGGTGGACTCGGCCGGAACGCTCTACGTCACCTGCGACGCCAGCCGCAAACTGCTGGTCATCGATCCGAAAACGAAAACGATCCAGGCCGCGATCGACACCGAAGGCACGGGCCACTGGGTCACCATTCTGCCGGACGGCAGCAAGGCTTACGTCGAGAACAAGAATGACCGGCCGTTTATCACTGTGATCGATCTCAAGGCGCGGAAAATTGCGGGCAAGATTCCCACGCCAAACGGCACCGAAGGCATCGCGGCTTCACCCGACGGGAAGCGCGTCGTCGCGCTCGATTACAAGGACCCTGTCCTGTTCGTGATCGACCCGGCCAAAGATGCGATTGTCGACAAGGTTACTTTGCAGGAAAATGAGCGCGCCGGCTCGCGCGTGCGCTTCTCGCCCGACGGCAGCAGGATTCTCACTGATAACGGCGGCCAGCAGCTGGTGAATATTCTTGCCACATCCGATCTGCATGGGAAGCAGCTGATCGTTCACGTGGGAAAGTCGCCGATGGGTTTCGGGTTCGCGCCGGATAACCGCATTGCCATCGTCGGGAATCATGGCGACGGGTCGGTGTCCGTGATCGATATGCGGGAAGGACGCGAGTTGAAGCGTTTCGATGCCGGTAAAGGAATCGAAACCATGACGTGGTATTAAACGATTCATGACATCGAATCCGGATTCCGGAATTGCTACCAGAGACAGCCTTCATTCCGTGGATGAAACTGTCCGGAGACTCACGGAGATCCTTCAGGCAAAGGGCGTGAAGCTGTTCGCCGTGATCGATCACAGCGGTGAAGCGGAAAAAGCGGGGCTGCACATGCCGCCCACAAAAGTGCTGATTTTCGGCAACCCGAAAGCGGGCACCCCGGTGATGCTGGCGTCGCCGACGATCGCCATCGATCTCCCCTTGAAGATACTGGTTTGGGAGGAAAGCGAGGGCAAGGTGCGAATGGCGTGGAACAGCCCCGCGTACCTGCAGTCTCGCCATAATCTGCCTTCCGGGTTAGTGAAGAATATCTCAGTGGCGGAAGCGCTGGCCGCGGCTGCCGCGGAATAAGCCTGGTACTTGTGCGATTTTTTCCAGTGGTGGTTGGCGCCCCATTCTTTCTTGACAATAAAAGCTTCACTATGGCAGCATGTCAACGGAGAAAGTCTCTGAGAGGGTCGGGAAGGATGCTCCCGGCAACGGCTGTAAGACAGGCGGCCTGAAAAACTCTGAGAACGCTTCCCGTTCTCGCGGCGCGAACTCCCCCTTCCCTCGAACGAATCGACGATTGAGTGAGAGGAGATAAAGATGCGAAGTCTATTTGTAATCGCAGGCGCAGCGCTACTCATTTCACCGGGCGCATTCGCGCAAAGAGGCGGACCACCGGCGACACCCGCGCCACCACCACCGCCCGGGCTGGAATGTTTCGATCATCTGGAGATGCCTGCGTTCCCCACAGCGGCGCTCGAGGCGCATGTTGACGGAAGCGTCTGGACTTGGGTTCAGACCACTCCGCAGGGTGGAGTCGACAAGATCGATACGCAAGTAGTATCCGCCTGGGAGACTGCGCCCAAAATGCTCACGCCGGCAGTGGAGAAAGCCATTCGAGCGTCCAAGGTGAAGCCGGAGTGCGATGGCAAGAAGATCGAGGTCGTGTTCCGTTATCAGCTTGAGGGCCAGCCGACGGCAACACCGAAGGTGACGACAAAGACGGAGTCGCCGGACATCGTGGATATCTACAGCCAGCCGGAGACTACGACCAGAGCACCGGCAAAGTAAGTTCCTCCATCATTGTTGGGGCGAACCCCAGGGTGCGCGCGGGTCCCCGGACGCGAGAGGCAAGCCGATGCGGGCGTCGGCCGCGGACTTGGGCTCTGCCGTTCGCCCCCCGAACGCAAAACCCGGTTGGACGACTACGCACAACGAAGGTTGCGGCCGCGGACGCAATTCCGGAATGGCTGCTTGCGCAAAATCGCTCGCGGAATTGCCGGCCCGGTGCAGGCTGGCTCCCGAAAACCCCTGTCCCGTTTGAGATGCGGCAACTGCTCCACGGCCACAGGCCGCATCTCTACCGCATATTGTTCACCATCAATGGCGAAATCGTAAACGCGCTCCGCATCCGGCACGGCCGCCGCCAGCCTCTCGGGGAGCCGAGTTAGCAATTCGTGGCAACGCACAATGGGGTACGCCCAGCGAGCGAGCCCGATTTAAGCACACCTGTTTCTACTGGCTTCAATGAGGCCCCGGCAGTTCTGCCGGGGAATTGATTCGGTGATCCGGGGGTAGGTACTTTTCGTGAAACGCTTCAATGAGGGCCCGGCAGATCTGCCGGGGAATTAGGAGATCCGGAATGCAAACCGCTGACCTGCGAATGGCTTCAATGAGGGCCCGGCAGATCTGCCGGGGAATTCGAACACTGCTTTCGGCCGCATCTTCTTTACGACGTCGCTTCAATGAGGGCCCGGCAGATCTGCCGGGGAATTATCGTGACGCGCGGCGCGCCATCGGCCGATTCTTTGTTTGCTTCAATGAGGGCCCGGCAGATCTGCCGGGGAATTCGCCATTCGTCGTTCCCGGAGTTGTCTGATCGATATCGCTTCAATGAGGGCCCGGCAGATCTGCCGGGGAATTGCCGCCGCATTCTGCAGGCGCAGCCCGCGAGTATCCCGGCTTCAATGAGGGCCCGGCAGATCTGCCGGGGAATTTCAGTATTGGTTCGTTGGGCTGACCGGCAACAGCGCCGGGCTTCAATGAGGGCCCGGCAGATCTGCCGGGGAATTGCAGCAGGCAGTTGGTGAGCTGAAGATGGCCACCGAGCTTCAATGAGGGCCCGGCAGATCTGCCGGGGAATTGGAACGCGAGTTCGTCGATCAGCTCCCTTACATCGCGCTTCAATGAGGGCCCGGCAGATCTGCCGGGGAATTACGGTATTCGCGGCTCCGTGGTTCCTGCGTAACTATGCTTCAATGAGGGCCCGGCAGATCTGCCGGGGAATTAGCCGCCCCACTAACTATTCTATTATCAATGATCTGCCCCGCAATGCGCGAGCGGCCTGAGCGCAATTCCAAGAATAACCCAAGACCAACCAATCACATCCAGACCAAACCAATCCAATCAGTTACTTACGTCACGCGAGCGCTCCCCGGCTGTTTCGCATCGCCTCGGCGCTCGCGCAATCTATCGAGTCACGAAGACGGGATACGCCGCGATCTCTCCATCGATGACGCGCGCCAGCAATCGCGCCTGGATTTCCAGAATTCGGCGGTAGCTCACCCGGTAATCGAACAGCGGGTGAGTAACGAGCATATCCATCCGCAATTCATACGCACGAAAGAACCCCTTCCGTCCGGTCGCCGTCAGCGCCACCGCACCAGCCACCCGCATAAAATCCTTCTCCGTCACCATCCGCGTATTGACCGCGCTCAGCACCGCCGAATCAGCAATTAGCGGCCGGAAGGCTCCATCAAATCCAGAGCAAGCGCTGGTCTCCCATGACGCAACTGATGGTAAAACCCCATGTACGGATCGAACCCCACCGCATAGCACGCTATCGTCAAATCCTTCGCCAGCATGCTGTACGCCAGCGACAATAATGCGTTCACTGGATCTCGCGGCGGCCGCCGATTCCGACCTGCGAAATCGAATGTGAATCCTTTCGGGACCGCGTTGTCAGCTTCGTCCTCCCCAATCTTGATCATCCCCGCAAAATCTTCGAAATATACCCGCGCCGCCGATCCCTCAATCCCGAGCAGTACGTCGAGACTCTCTGCGCGTTCCGCCCGTTCCGCCGCCGCCTTCATTGCGCCGAGCGCCATCTTTCGCGGTTCCACATGATTTCGCCGCATCATCGTGCGCTGATTGCGGATCTTGCCCGCAACCAGCCTCTGCGCCAATTCCAGCGAGAACCGCTCCGAATCCGCCAGCCGGAACTGACTCCTCCGAAGTGCTACGTTCTTTGTGTTCAGCCCAGTCGTGATTCCGTAAAAATAACCACCCATCGAGAAGTACGTCACCGGCACGCCAGATTCGCAAAGCGATTGCACAGCCTGCGCCGAAATCTGAATATTCCCCATCAGATTCACCTGGCATATCTCGCCGACGCGCACCTCTTGCACGGTCTTATCGTTCTGCTTTACCTGGAGAACTTCGCCCGATTTCCCAACCCTTCCCTGCGTGTTCAGATACAGCGGCTTCAGGTTGTCCCTGGGCGTCATCAACTGACGGATGGGATTCGTGAGACCCTCGCTTACCGGCCGCTTGCGCGCTATCTCGCCGTCCGCGGCTTCGAACAGCCCCAACTGCGCAGCTCCGCTGAGGTCGAATGCGGTCAGCTGGTTTGTCTCGTCCGGCAAACAAATCGTATTTAAAGAACAGCCCACGCACTTTGGCGAGTCCACCAACGGCGGCGGAATCACCCCGTACTCCGCCAGTTCCCACGCCCGCGCAACTGCTTCTTCCGCCTCAGAGATTAGCGCCGCATCAACGGGCACGCGCACTCGCTGCCTTGTTTTCTGGTAAAACACGATCACTTCATCGCATTCATACCCGTTCTCGCGCAGCACAATCGCCTGCAGCGCCAGTTGCACGCGATCAGCCGGCCACATTTCCAGCGCCCCGTCTTTGCCTGTCTCTCGCGGTGCACCGTGTTTATAATCCACCGGAGTGGCGGCGAAGCCCTCCGCCTCGACCAGATCGAGTTTCGCGATCACCTTCAGCCGTTCGCTCGAAAGCGTCACCGACCGCGCGTGAAGCTTCTCTTCCGACTCGCCGGCCCCCGGCAGCGCTCCGGGACGTGCGTCCACGCGCTTGTGCTGTGCCGATCCCTCCACCGTGTCCGCGCTCTCTCGGAACAACCCCTCCACCCACATATAGAAATAGAGGCGCGGACAATAGACAAACTCGTTCACCATTCGGGCGGGCAGGTAGTCGGGAAGATCGCCCCTCGGCACGCGCGGCTTCGATTGCGGGAGGACGGGGAACGGAACGGGTAGCGCGCTCATATCAGATGTTTTCCACGCGATTGGCCGGCATCGCACCGGAATCGCTCGCTGTGGACCGGTATTCGAACTGAGAGTACTACAGATGACGCTGCTAATCGCCTGATTTCTTTTGATTATATCGGGAAAGCAGGCGCGTTCGGTCAGAAATGCAGGATCGGCGGTTCGTCTTCCTCATAAGCGAGGCAGGGCGCCCGAAATGCCGCCGTATCAGGTAAGGAAATCTGCAAGCGTTGGCAAGTAGATCAGGCGGTTTCTCCATTGACCGGGTTCCGACAGTTGCCATACAAGTTCGAGGTGCCCGACTGCCAGCGCGATCGGCTTGCGCTGGGGGTAGAGTAAGACCCCGGGTAGTTCCCTTTTGGCGCGGAGTGACTGGTAGAGCGGGGGGATCGTTGTCAGGTCGTGGGTTACAAGTAACCGGCCCTCTCTCAGCGTCACAGCCAGAACCTCATCATCATCGACATTGTGGAGGGCGTCCACCTTGAAATCAATGTCAGGATGACGGCGAAGCAGAGCACGCACGATGTCGCGGTCGAGGTCGTTGTCCGCCCGGAAGCGAGGTTTCATGCGTCGTTAGGGCGAATCCGCGCGGAAGATTCAACCGACAGGATGAACTTCGCGAAGTTTCCGGATGAAGTCGGCCGGTGGTGGGTCTGATGCCGCTGCAACTTGAGCCCATCGTTGTTCCTGTTTTGCCAGGTACTCATCAACGAGTTGCGCGTTGTCGAGGGAGAACGCAATTGCACCGTACACGTTCGCCAGGGAGCCGAGCGCCGGAAAACGGTTAAGGATGGTTTCGGGAGATGCGCCTTCGCGAAACTGATATACGACGGAGTCGAGCGAGACCCGAGTCCCGGCGACGTAGAAGCCTTCGTTACGCTGTTCGATATAGTCGCGGGACATGACCGGTGCTTATTACATTGTATCCCGGAAGACTCGTACGGAGTCGCGAAACCTGAAGTAAGGTGCGGGCGTTGGCGCAAATGAGGCCCGGATTTCAAGCCGGGGGTTGACGCTGCGATATCGCCGGCTTCCTGCGACAGGGTTGCCTTCTGCCGGATTACGATACACCTGCTAAATGGGAATTGATCGAGCGAACCGGCGAACGGAAGTCTGTAGCGTTTTCACCTCCGGCACTTCTGGAGTTTGCACAAGGCGCTGTGGCCCTGGTGGACAAGTTCCTGATCGGGCATACGGCAGGTGCGGAGGACATCTCCCGCTGGGTCCGAATCATTCCTCTGCCCAGCATCGGATTTGACCATGCATCGCCTTCGATTCGCCGCGTTGCCGTGGAGATCCCTCCGAATTGTCGGATGCGCGGGACGATGTGGCGTGGGCGTTTGCCGGCCTGAAGGTGCTCGGGCGAGAGGCGGTGTTGATCCCGGTTCCTTCGACTCAGATGACCGGACACTATGGCTTCGGATCGGGAGATCACATAGGCCGCGTCGAATCCGCAGGATCTTCCCGGCGCTTGTCAGACTGGCGAGCGCGACGTCAATGCTTCCGCGGCTCGCGATGTCCGGGAATTCTTTCGCCATGAATGCCTTTCCCGGACCGAGGTCCTCGATACGCGCCCAAATCCGATCTTTCATTGCGGGCATTACTACATCCATTTAGCTGGAGTACGATCTAATTGCTGGCTACCACGTCCAAAGCGTGCGCCCGGAGTTGTGGTAACTCCTTCGTCTTCGCATTTGCGCTGAGCGGATCTCCCGCCAATGTTATCGTCCAGTACGGCGCGAACTTCTTTGGCCCCTGATCGTCTTTCGTGGCCATGGTAACCAGAGGAGTGAGATCGCTCACCTGATTCCCATCCAGATAGAGATATCTGAGTTCGGTCAATCCGGCGAGAGGGCCGATGTCGCCGATGCGATTGTTCTTCGCACTCAGCGTCGAGAGTTTCTTCAGGGATGCCAGAGCTCCCAGATCGGCGATCTGGTTGCCGTCGAGATGTAACGTGTCGAGCGCTTCGAGGCCCGCCAGAGGAGCGATGCTCGATATCCTGTTACCGGAAAGCAGAAGAGTATCGAGTTTCTTCAGATTGGCGATCGGCGTAAGGTCGGTGATCTGGTTGCCTGAAAGGTCCAGATAAGTCAAACCGGTCAGCCCGGCGAGCGGGCTCAGGTCCACGATCTTTCCTCCGCGTATGGTCAAAGCCTCCAGTTTGGAAAGGTTTCGCAGAGGCGAGAGATCGGCGATGGGCGATCCGTCGATGAAAATCGTCATCAGACTTTTCGCTTTATCGAGTCCCGAAAGATCGCTCACGGGAGTATCTTTCTTCACGTTCAGGTAAATCACGGACTGCAGCACGTTCTGCGTCAGGGGCTGTCCTTTTATTCCGATGGGCGCGAATCTCAGGATCGACGCGGACAGGTTCCGATCGGGAACCAACGTCTGCTGTCCCCAGGCCGCGGCGGCGAACGCGAGCGCGGGGGCGAGTAACAGGGGTCGCTGGAAGCGTTTCATGGGATTCATGGGTCTCCAGTATCGAGAGTATTACGAAAAAATTGTACGACGAAAAGCGTCTGGAGATGAAGAGCGCGGACTAACGCGCGACAGCGGCGACTACGCGATCCGGATCGGGCACGGGCGCCGTGCCGAATGGCTGCGCGAAACCCTCCTCGCTGAGCATGCGCTTGCCATCGCGGGTCAGCGTGAAGTAGCCATCCTCGGACCTGCCGGAAACCCGATCCGGTGTCTGATCCGAGATCGCCATGCGCTTCCACTTTCCATGCAATACCCGCTGGTAAGCGTCAAAGTAGCGCGCGCAGGCATCCTCATCGCTCCATTCGGAAGCATAGACAAGAGTGAGACGATGGTCGGGCTTCCATTCATCGATGCGATAGGCGGCGCCCTTCAATTCCGGCCCGAGTTCGTCGGCGATCTTCACGCCGGCATATTGTTCGAGCAGTATCCGGGTCTCCAGTTCGCCCATCACTCCCGTCACGAACGCTTTGGTATGTTTCTCGGGTTTGGGCAGATCCGGCGCCACCAGGGCGACACCCTGGAAATAACGCTGCGGGTGTATGATCTGCGCACTCGAAACCGGCGGCTGGGTGAATACCCGGGCAAACGCTTCCGTACCGTCGTGCAGAAAGACCGCCTGCTGAAATCTTCCTCCATCGGAGTAAGGGAAGGTCAAGGTGCGCCGCAGATAGAGCGGCGCGTTGTTGAACACCGGATAGTCTTCACCCGAGGTCGAATCCATATCGGTGTTGAGAAGACGGTCGGCCGTGGCGGGATCGGCGAGGGTCTTCCCCGCCCTGCGCGCCGACACCTCGAGCATGAGCCAGGAAGCCTGCCCCTCGACAACCGATTGCCGCGCGAGCGAAGCTTCGCTGTCGTCCTGGACTTTATCCAGAAATCGCCTGATATTGAAGTTCTGATCCGCCAGAGCGTGGGCGAGCTCATGGATCAGTGCGACATCGCGCATGTTCACCGTGGCCCAGTCGGAGATAAAGAGTTTTTTACGCTTGAAATCGTAAAAGGCAGCAGCCTGCTCGGTGAGAAGATCGATGGTGGTTTTCTTCAGGTCGAAATTCGCCGGTGCGAAGCCGAATTTTTTCAATGTCACTTCTTCCGCGTGAATTTCGTCCGGCTTCACCGACTCTTTGATCTGTTCCTGGATGTACCGGTTCACTTCGTCGCGCGAGATCAGGGAAAATGGCAGATGCTTGCGGATGCGGAAGCCGGTAATGTCGGATAGTTCCTTGAGGATCGAGTCGATTTCCTGCGCGGTCGGGAGTTTCGAAGAGAGCGCCGGCGCGGGGGGCTGCCATGACCCGGCCAGCAAAGCGACGAGCGCGATGAAGAGGCATCGCCAACCCCGTCCCGCTCTCGTGCCCCGCAGCATCTATTGAAATAGTGCCACGACGCCTTTGTTGAAGCGAAATGGCTGTGGAGTGGACACGCTACAATGGGGACTTCAAACCTTATCGACGGAGCGCAACATTGGCGGACGACAAACTCTATAAAGCGGAATATGTTGGCAGCGGCACATTCATCATCAGCAAGCCGAAGCGCAGCAAAATCAAACAGCGGCAGACCAAATTGAAAAACGTCAAGCGCGGCTCCCGCAAATAAAGAGAGCCCAGGCTGAAGCCGGCGCCACACAGGGCACAGACTCCAGCCTCCGTTTTTATTCAGCGCGGCTTAATACGAACCGCTGGTGCGGGTTCGTTCCGTCTTCTCAGCCACTCCGCTGGAGCTCTCGCCGGACGATGAGACGTCCTCGGCTCCGGTTTGTTTCAGAAGCTCTTTGGCGCGATCGATTTCGTCTGAGGTATCGCAGTGGACGGAGAGCAGCACGCCGCCAGTCTTGAGGCGTCCTTCGTAGCGTTTCGCCTCATACTCCGGAATCCCCATTCCTACCAGAGCGCCGATAACCCCGCCTACCGCGCCGCCCACGCCAAGGCCGGCAAGCCCCGCCATGATTGGTCCCGCTGCGATAAACGGTCCAAGACCAGGTATGGCAATAGCGCCGATTCCGGCGAGGATGCCGAGCGTCCCACCGATAACGCCCCCGGTAGTGACACCCGCGGCAGTTCCTTCGGGGGCTTTTGTCTCCTTCTGATGGGCGAAATCCCGGGTCCCCTGATTGTCCTGAAGCAGGACGGAAATGTTGCGGCTGGGAAAACCGGCCTGTACCAGGTCGTCAACCGCGCGCTCGGCGTGGCCGGTGGAGGAATAAATACCGAAAACTGCCGTATTTTTGTTGTCCATGTCGATCTCCTTGATTGTTCGTTTACTGAGAAGATTTGACGGAAAGCTGATCCGTCACATTGCCGGATCCGGCAATTTGTTCCGCTTTGGCGACGATGGTTTGCTTTTCGTCTTCAGAGCGAACTGGCCCTTTCAGCGTTACGTTTCCGTTCTGGCTGATGATTTTTACGTTATGGGCGTAGGTAGAGAGTGATTTATCGGCGATCACGGCCTTCCGTATCTGCTGGGTGAGGTAGCGATCGGTGTGATTGCTCTTTTGCTGATCGGCGGTTACGGCGCCGGCAGCCTGATCCTGTTTGTTGACTTTTGTATTGTCCGGCTGAGTTTGAGCCGGGGCCGCTTGCAGCGCGAGGCCCCCGATGAGAATGGCGGCCAGGGCGGCATGACTTGGTAAGATTGCATGTTTTCGCAACATGCCCCCACCCAAGCATTTGCGACGCCACCGGATGCCGGGAGAAGTGATTTCGCACACGTCCGGATTCAGGGATGATTTTTCGCCCGCCGGGCATTCTAATATCAGAAGAGCCGCCCGAGGCGGAACCCCGAACAAAAGGAGAACGATCAATGAAGATTTCCCGCATCATTACCGGATTGCTTCCCGCCGTCGCCCTGCTGCTGACGATGTCTCGCCCAGTGGTACGCGCGGCAGAGGACATGCCGGCAGTCGGAACCCAGGCACCCGATTTTACGCTCAGTTCACAGGAGGGCAAGAAAGTCAGCCTGCACGATTTCCGCGGCCAATGGGTCGTGCTGTACTTCTATCCGAAGGACATGACGCCTGGCTGCACCATCGAAGCCCACAACTTCCAGCGGGATCAGAAGGAATACGACGCGAGGAAAGCCGCGATCGTCGGCGTCAGCGTGGATACGGTCGATTCGCACGTGCAGTTCTGCACCAAAGAGAACCTCACATTCAAGCTGCTGGCGGATCCGGACAAGAAGGTTGTAACGATGTACGGGTCCACCCAGAAGTTCGGCGACAATATGGTGGCCGCCCGCAATACCTTCATCATCGATCCAAAGGGCGTCATCCGGAAGGTTTTCGTGAAGGTCAATCCGAATCCCCACAGCATGGAAGTGATTGCGGCGCTGGACGAACTGAAGAAGGGTTAAGCGGGAGCTTCTGAGGGGCGGGAGAGCCCGGCGGATTGCCAATCCGCCGCAAGTTCACGACCCGCCCCACGGCAAAATTGAACTTTTTGTGTCTGCGCGACAGGACGAATTTGAGCGGATCGCCATGTGCCATACGCGGAGCCTGCTCCGCGTCGCGCGCAGATTGACGTCGGGGCCTTCCCAAGCCGAAGACCTGGTACAGGAATGCCTTCTGCTCGCCTGGCGCGGCTTTCATCAATTGCGCGAGGGGACGAACGCGCGGGCCTGGCTGTTTCGCATCCTGTTCAATGCATTTTATGCGCAGGGCCGGAAATCCCGGACGGCGCCGGACACGGTTTCGCTCACGACCGAGGCCGGGATCGTAACTCCTTCGGCCGATGAGGCGGTCGATGTCTCGCGCGCGCTGGATGCGTTGCATCTGGAGCATCGGACAGTCCTGCTGCTGGCGGTGGTGGAAGGTTTCACCTGTAATGAAATCGCGGGAATTCTGGGCGTACCGGCGGGCACCGTGATGTCCCGGCTGAGCCGCGCCCGCCAGTCGATGCGAATGCGCCTGGCCACCCGGGCCGCGAGCGTGGCATGCGCCGGAAAGGAAAATGGATGAACTGTACGGAGGTTTTGGAACTGGCTCCGCTGTATGTCACGGGCGAGCTGGACGCGGTGCGCGCGGAGTCGTTTTCCGCTCATTTACGAACCTGCCCATCGTGTGCACGCGAGTTGGAACAACAGCAGGCGTTCGACTCCCGGTTGCGCGCCAGCGTGCTTGCCGAACCTGTGGATACCTTCCGGATTGAAAGCAACGTGCGGCAATCGATCGCCGGCAAATGGCGCCGGTGGGCCTTCGCGGCCGCCGGCATCGCCGCCGTCGCCGCGGCGCTGTTGCGCGCGGGTCTGGCTGTACACCCGCCGCCCGCACCAAAGACCACACCGCTCTATGAAGCCGCTGCGCTCGATCATCGGCTCGAAATAGTCGAGGAGCATACCAGAAAATGGCTCACCGAACGGGCGGATATCGAAGGCCTGGCCGAATCCCGCGAGATTCCGGCTGCCGCCCTCGACGCATTCGCGCCCGCGGGCTATCGTCTCCTGAAAGGCAAGCTCTGCCGCCTCGACGGGCATCTTTACCTGCATCTTGTTTTTGCCGGCGAATCCGGCAATTTCTCGGTTTTTCTCAGCCACACCGAAGGCAACCGCCGGCTGCACACGGAAGCCGAAGGCCAGGAGAACGTCGCGGCTTTCAAGAAGCATCAGCTCAGCGCGCTGGTCGTCACCGATCTGCCGGGCGATGCGGCCGCGAGCTTCGCCCGAACAGCTGCCGCTATTCTTTAGCTCCGGTAGCGCCGGCGCGCTCGCGCAGCGCTCGTTCCACGCGCTCCTGAATGGCCCGGTCGCCGCGATTGATCTCGATCGCGGCAACCGAAAATTCCGAAACCGTCGCGCTACCATCGCGGATCAATCCGCACAGAAACTCGACGGCTGTTTCCGTGCGTGAAGTAGCCAGGGACAGAAGGATGCATCTGCGCGTTTCGGCGGTGGCAATTTCGCCGAATCGGTGCTGCAGCCACTCGATCGCGTCGGCGCGGCGGCTCGCGCCCAATGCGAGAATAGCCGCTTCCCGTATCTCCTTGTCGCGCGAATCGGCGAACGATGCAACGAATGGAACGGCCTCGCCGCCTTCCGCGCCCAGCAGGCCGGTGAAACAATCGGCAAGAACTTCGGGTTCGCGATCGCCCGAGAGTGCTTTGAAACGCAGGAGCAGCAACGCGGCGTCGGAGCCCGCGGCCGCGAGCGCGCGCACAGCTCCGGCGCGCGCCTGCCATTCGCGATCCACCAGCAATTCCACGAACGCACGAAGCTTTCCGGGGAACCGGGTGTTGGCCAGGCCCATCGCGCAGATAGCGCGAAGTTCTGCAGCCGTATCGGAGGGCCCACCCCAACCCGGTTCCATCTGCACATGGCGCATGCCGTTCAGATAGAGCTTTTCGCCGTCGTAATCCATGTTGAACAGCGCCCGCGCGATGGCGATCATGCCTGCACAGCCTTTATCGATTTCGGAGCCGCGATGGAGCAGGCGGTCGAACGCCGCGGCCAGGTCGTCAGTGAGCTCGGTCCACTGCGCCTCACCGGCGATACGCGCCGCCTTCGCCACCACCCGATTGGATTTCGCCGCCAGCGCCTTCGCCATTTGCTTCTGGCCTTCGGGAGTGCGCAGCGGAATCTCGTCCAGGCGGGCGAGCGCCGCCAGTGTTGGATCGTTCTTCATCCGTTCAATCAGACGCTGGTGATTTGCGCGCTGACGCCATGGGCGTTCAGCACGCGCGGGCGCAGCCGGATCAGACGATTCGGCGTGTAGGGCAGATCGAGCGTGGCCTGGATGTAGTTATCGGTCAGCGCCAGTCCCGGGGGATCGAGCGTGACGGCGGTGAATTCCCGGCCGAGCAGCGTGTGCCGGAACGCGGCGTTCTTTTCGCTCGCCAGTTCGCGGAGCACGCGGTTCCGGTCTTTGCGGATGCGCATCGGGACAACCTCCGGCATGGTCGCCGCCGGGGTGCCGGGGCGTTCGGAGTAGGTAAAAACGTGCAGATAAGTGAAGGGCATCGACGCGATAAATTGCCGGGACTCCTCGAAGATCTCATCCGTCTCGCCGGGAAATCCCACCATCACATCCGCGCCGATGGCGGCGTCCGGCATCAACCGGCGGGCGTTCATGACCCGGTCGGCGTAGTGTCGCGGCCGGTATTTGCGATGCATTTTGCGGAGAATCGTGTCCGAACCGGATTGCAGCGGGGCATGCACGTGTTTCGCGATGCGCGGCGTTTCCGCCATCAGGCCCAGCAAGTCGTCGGAGAAATCCATCGGTTCGACGGAACTGAGGCGAATGCGCTCGATGTCCGTCTCGGCCACCAGCCGGCGCAACAGATCGGCAAGACGCATGTTACCTCCCGACTCCCTGCCCCAGCGCCCGAGGTTGATTCCCGAAAGCACCACTTCGCGGTATTTGTCCGCGATCGCGCGCACCTGTTCGACGACGCGATCCGCACTCACATAGCGGCTCTTTCCGCGCACGAACGGGATGACGCAGAACGAGCAGCGATTGTGGCAGCCGTCCTGAATCTTCAGATTGGGACGCGTGCGATCGCCGGTCGCATCCAGAATCGGGGCGGTGAGAATGTCGCGTGTTTCGAAGATGTCGCCCGTGAGGATCTGTCCGTGATAAGGGAGTTCGCTCGCCACAACGTCCGCGATCTGCGTCTTGTGCGAGTTCCCGACGACCCATGCGACCCCGGGCATAGCCGCCAGTTCATCCGGCGCCCGCTGCGCGTAGCACCCCGTGACCAGAATCCGCGCCGCGGGATTCTCGCGATGGACGCGGCGGATCGCCGATCGCGCATCGCTGTCGGCCTCCGCGGTGACCGTGCAGGTATTGAGGACGACGACATCGGCCTGCTCGCGCGCGCCGGACGCCGTGAGCCCGCGTTCGGCCAACTGCGCTTCGAGAGCGGCGCCATCGGCCTGGGTGGCGCGGCAGCCGAAATTCTGTACGAAAAAGCGCGTCATTCCCGTTCTTCAGTCGGCGGCATGTCGGCGAAGATCTCGTGATGGAGCTCGCCTGCATTACTGTCCACCACCCGCGCCGCTACAGCCATGCCTCTATTCTTACAGAGCCTTATACTGAAGGAGTAACCCTCCACATGGGCGAAACCAGTATTCTCTGGCTTCGTGTGGCCGCCGGACTGTATACGGTAGGCCTCATCGACGCCATCATCACCATCCTGCGCCGGCGCGAGAGCCTCTTTCGGGTGGCTTTTGCCGCATTCGGTCTGGGCGCGCTGTTCCAGCTCGTCTCGATCGTCGAGCAGGGCCTGGTGCAGCATCATTTCCCGGCGAACGATTTCTTCGAATCGATGTCGCTCGGAGCGTGGCTGGTAACCGTCGCATTCCTGCTGATCTATTGGCGCTACAAGGCGGAAAGCCTCAGCGTGTTCGTTTTCCCGCTGGTGTTTGTGATGACCCTGGTGGCGGCGCTGCGGAACCCGGTATCGCATTGGTCGAGCGAGGCGGTGCGCAGCACCTGGCTGATCGTCCATATCGTGCTCGCGCTGCTGGGATACGCGGCCCTGCTTTTCACTGCGGTTGCGGCCGTGGCCTACCTGATCCAGGAGCGGCAGCTCAAACAGAAACATACGCGTTCGTTCTCGTTCTTCCCGCCCCTCGGCACGCTGGACGAACTGATCTCGCGTTCGCTCGGCGCGGGCTTCGTCTTCATCACCGTCAGCATCATCATCGGCATCATCTGGGCCTACATCGAACGCGGCGTGAGCTGGATCGATAACGGCCTGATCAGTTCCGCCAGTATTACCTGGGGAATTTATCTTGCGCTCATCTTCTTCAGAGTGAGCGCCGGATGGCGCGGCCGGAAGGCCGCCATCCTGGCCATCGTCGCGCTTTGCTGCTCCGCGATCGCGTGGATGGCCCATGCCCAACTGGAGCGACGGCTGATTCAATGAAGCTGCTGCTGACAGGACTCAGCCACAAAACCGCGCCGGTCCATTTGCGCGAAAAGATGGCGCTCGCCGAATCCGCGCTGCCGGACGCGCTGCGCGAACTGCAGAATCTCGGCGCTTCCGAGGCTGTGATTCTGTCGACGTGCAACCGCGTCGAGATCGCCCTTACCTCCGCCGACGGCCGCGAACCCGGGGATATCGTCGAACGTTTTCTGAAAGACTGGCAGGGCTCGGCCACGGCTTTCGAAGGGCATCTCTATCGCGTGGAAGCGCGCGCCGCGATCCAGCATCTGTTCCGTGTCGCCGCCAGCCTCGATTCCATGGTTGTGGGCGAGCCGCAGATTCTGGGACAACTCAAGAGCGCCTATGCCATCGCCAAGACCGAGGGCGCGGTCGGAGGCCTGCTCGAACAGGTGCTCACACGCTCGTTCAGCGTGGCCAAGCGCGTTCGCACGGAAACCGGCATCGGACAGATGGCCGTCTCGGTCAGCTATGCCGCGGTTGAGCTGGCGCGCAAGATATTCGGTTCGCTGAAGGGGCATTCGATCCTGATCATCGGATCCGGGAAAATGGGCGAACTCGCGGCGAAACATCTCCACCGGTCCGGCGCCACGCGTATCTTCGTCACCAACCGGACGTGGGAGAGGGCCCAGGAAATGGCCTCCGTTTTCGATGGACGGGCGGTCGATTATAAAGAATTCGCTTCGATGCTGCACGAGATCGATATCGTGATCGCATCCAGCGGAGCGCCCCATTACATCCTTCACCGCGAGGATATGCAGCGCGTGATTGCCGCGCGCAAGAACAAACCGATGTTCCTGATCGATATAGCGGTGCCGCGCAATATCGATCCGGCGGTCAACGACGTCGACGGCGTGTTCCTCTACGATGTCGACGACCTGGAAGGCGTGGTGAACGCCAACATCCAGGAGCGATCGCGGCAGGCGGAGCAGGCCGAGGCGATCGTCGTCGACGAAGTGGAACGTATGATCTCGCGCCTCAAGCTGGAGGAGGTCACGCCCACGATCATCAGCCTGCAGGAACAGTTCGAGAGCATCCGGCTGGCGGAAGTGGCGCGGGCGCTGCGGCGGATGCCTTCGCTCACGCCGGAACAGCAGAGGCAGGTGGAAGCGCAACTGGAAGCGATGTCGAAATCGATCGTGAACAAAATTGCGCACCTGCCGATCTCGGCGCTGCGGCATAATGCGGGGCAACCGCAGGGCGATCAGTTCCTCGACGCGGTGCGGAAAGTTTTCCACCTGCAGGATTGAGTGAATGCGCGATCTCGCTCCAACGGCCAGGCGGATAGCGCATCCGCCGCGGGTTTAACCAACCCGCCCTGAAAAACTTCAGCGCTCGATCGTCGCTTTGGGAGCGGAGAGATAGCCTTTCACGCCGCCTTTGCTCACTTCGTTGATCACCAGTTCGTAAGGCTGCCCCGGCCGGGTGGAAACAAAGAACTGTACTGGCTCGTTGACGGTCCTGTCCCGCTTTTCGATACGTTTGTCGCCCTCATCGATCTCGAGCGTGAAGGTGTTGCGTTTTTCGTCCGTTTTCTCGAGCTTCATCTGAATACGCCCGACCTTCTGCACACCGCCATCTTTTTTAAGGCTGAACACAATGATGTCCTTGTCGCCCTTTTCCCGCAGCGCATCGATCTGTTTGGTATTCGTCGTAACGCCGTCCTTGAGTTCGCTGAGCACGGTGCCGTTCTGCGTGGCATGGGCGCGCACCGCATCCAGTGTGTCCTTCACGCCCCCGACCTCGTTCGAGATTCCGTTCAAGCGCCTCGACGTGTCATCGGCCGACTGCTGCACCTGGCTGAGTTGCGTGCTCAGCTGCTGCTGCTTTTTTTCCTGATCCCGGCGTCTCTTCTCCAGCCTCGCGGCAAGCGCATCGGCGTATTTTGTGGCAGCCTGCGCCTTCGCCAGGCTGTCGTCCGCCTGCTGGTGAGCGGTGGCAAGTTCACCCTGCATGGCGGAGAGATCGGAGTGGAACCGCAACAGAGAATCACGGAATTCACGCTCCGAGCGGGTGAGCGTGGTTCTGAGCGCGGCGTTCTCTTTTTGCGCGGAGGAGATCCGGCGAAGGAGGTTTTCAGTTTGCGCAGCCTGATAAAAGGCTACGCAGCCGAGCAGGATGAGACCCGCATAAAGGAAGTGGGTCCAGTTGGCAGTTGCCCGGCTCGCGAGGTCCGTTTGCCTGGTTTCGTGATTCACAGGTACTATTCTTGTACGATTTCACCTTAATTTTCAATCGGCACCCCATCGAGGGCGTCTTACGTATCACCTTTCATGGGCCGTTACTCAGGATCGGTCGCCGTGTTTCTTATACTGGTATTTCACCTCAATGCGTAGTCTTCGATGGCTGATGCTGGTGGCGATGGTCCTCATCGCGGTAGCCGTCGGCGGCATTTATCGCGCGCAACGCCGGCAGGCCCGCCGGAATCGCCCTCAGGCGCCACCGGCCATTCCGCTCGATACAAAAACGATGGCGCCCGATTTCGAATGGGGTCAGAGCGCCAACGGATTACCGGCGGTCAAGGGCTTCGCGAAGAATATGAAGCAGTCCGCCGACGGTTCGCGCCTCGAATATTACGATCTCGAACTTCGCTTCTACCAGAAGGACGGTCAGCACTACGATCGGGTGAAAAGCGCTTTCGCGCAGCTCACGACCAACGATCACAAGCTCTACTCCCCGAACGATGCCGAGATCACGCTGGACGTTCCGGTCACCGGAACCCCTCCGCATCAGCTCACCTCAATTACCACCGCTGCCATCAACTTCGACAGCATTTCCGGCCAGGCGCTCACCGACCGCCACGTCGCCTTCACCTTTGAGGATGGCGACGGCACAGCTACGGGGGCAACCTATGACCCCTCCGCGCACACCCTCAATTTCCTCCATAACGTGGTGATGAACATGCGCGGCAACGGCCCCAACAGCAAGCCGATGAAGGTGGAATCCGATCAACTGACCTGGAACGAGTCCACCGGCGTACTGGTGCTGACGCCGTGGTCGCGCCTGACGCGGGATCAGACAATCGTCAATGCGGGTCAGGCAACCATCAATCTGAAAGATAAACACATCACGTCGATCGACACGGTCAGCGCGAAAGGGACGGATCAGCAGCCGAAGCGACTGATCGAATACTCCGCGGACGCCGTCCACGTGAGTTACAACGACGAGCATCTGATGGATCACGTGACCGGACTGGGCAACGCCCGGCTGGTCTCGCACGCAGACGGTTCGGTGACCACGATGACCGGAACGCGCGTCGACCTGGTGCTCACGGGGCGGAGCATTCTTTCGAGCGCCACGGCTATGGGCAGCGGCTATCTGGAATCGAAGCCGGCCCCCGATCCGAAGGGCCAGACTGCCGACACGAAGATCCTGCGCGCGGATATTCTCGACCTGCAGATGAAACCCGGCGGCAAGGAACTGGAGCAGGTGAAGACGGAAACGGTGGGCACGCTGGAATTTCTGCCCAACCAGCCTGCGCGGCATCGCCGCATTCTGAAGGCGGACCGCATGGTCATCAACTACGGCGAGAAGAACGAGATTCAGTCCTTCCACACCGGTTTTATCTTCACCCCCGCCTCGACCGAAACGTACCCGTCCGAAGAAGATCGCGCAAAGAAAAAGCAGGGCCTCGCCACGGCATTCACCACCAGCAGGATCGTGGACGCGACGTTCGACGAAAAGGGCCAGCTGAAGCTGATGCATCAGTCCGACAACTTCCAGTACACGGAAGGCGACCGCAAAGCGCAGGCGGACAACGCGACGCTGCAGAACGATACCAACGTGATGGATCTCGACCGCAACGCGCGCATTTCGGACGCTTCCGGTTCGACCACCGCCGACCACATCCAGATGCAGCAATCGACCGGCGATTTCGACGCGAAGGGCCACGCGGCGACGACCCGTCTGCCGGAATCGAACAAGAGCGAATCGGCCATGCTGGATAAGGACGAGGCGACGCTGGGCACGGCGGATCACATCACATCCGCCAACCGCAATCACCTGATTCATTACGTCGGGAACGCCGTCGTCTGGCAGACGTCGAACCGCGTCCAGGCAGACCGCATCGATATCGACCGGGATAAGAAATCGCTGATCGCCGACGGGAAGGTGACCACGTGGTTCGAAGACAAGCCGAAAGCCGAGGACGACGATGCGTCGAACGAGGGGGCGCCGAAACCCGCCAGAACCGCGCCGCCGGCGCAGCCGACTTTCACCATCGTAAAGGCGCCGCATATGGTTTACACCGACGAGGACCGGCTTGCCGTCTACACCGGCGGGGTGGATTTCTGGCGCCCCACGATGACCGTGAAGAGCGCGTCGCTCAAAGCTTATCTGAACCCGCAGGATTCCGACGCCGACTCGCGCATCAATCACGCGTTCGGGGATGGCAAGGTCGAGATCGTCGAGTTCGTGCCCGCCGACCACCGCCAGCGCGTCGGCAACAGTGAGCACGCCGAATACTATACGGAAGACGGAAAGATCGTTCTCACCGGCGGAGAACCGGAACTTAACGACTCGAAGCGGGGTAATACAAAGGGAGCGACGCTGACGTACTATACAGACGATAAGAAGCTTGTGACGGGGGGCACTCCCGAGAAGAAAGTGCAGAGTCACCTGAAGAAGAAATCCTCCTGATGCAGACGCTCGAAACGGTTGAGATTTCCAAGTCGTATCGCGGCCGGCGGGTGGTGGACGATGTCTCGGTGCACGTCCAGCCGGGCGAGATCGTGGGTCTGCTGGGACCGAACGGCGCGGGAAAAACCACGTCGTTTTACATGGTGGTGGGGCTGATCAGTCCGGACTCGGGCAAGGTTCTTCTCGATGGGCTGGACTTGACCAGCATGCCCATGTTCCAGCGCGCCAAACAGGGAATCAGCTATTTGCCGCAGGAGGCGTCGGTGTTCCGCAAGCTGACGGTGGAAGAGAACCTGATGGCCATCCTGCAGACGCGCCGGATGACAGCCCGCGAGCGCAAGGACAAAATGAATAACCTCATCGATCAGATGGGGCTGGGAACGGTGCGGAAGAGCAAGGGGTTCGTGCTTTCAGGAGGTGAGCGGCGGCGCGTCGAGATCGCGCGGTCGCTCGCGATCGACCCGAGTTTCCTGCTGCTGGACGAGCCGTTTTCGGGGATCGATCCGATTCAGGTGCTGGAACTGCAGCGCATCATTCTGGACCTGAAGCGGGACGGCCTGGGGATTCTGGTGACCGATCACAACGTGCGCGAGACGCTGAGCGTTACGGATCGGGCGTACATCATCAACGCGGGAAAGATTTTCAGAACGGGGAGCCCGGACGCGCTGGCGCAGGACCCGGAAGTGAAGCGTGTCTATCTGGGCGAATCGTTCAGCTTCAACTGGCCGTAATTGCGGTTGAGCGCAGCCTTCAATGAATCTCGCCGCGCCCCGGGGACCGCGAGTAAACTCGCGATCCCCGGACGATCGCATGCCGCTCCAAAGCTTCCCGCTATACTTCCTGAGCTCTCTTCGCTGCGGGAATCCGAACCTGCTCTTCTTTCGGAATACGCATCCTGTAGAACGAACGCCAGATGAAGATCAGGGCTATCAGCAGGCAAATCACCGACACGAAATGTCCCAGCATGGCTCCCTGCTGCTCTTCCAGAGACACGGCCAGCTCCACCGCAAGCAACCCGAACAGCGTGGTGAATTTGATGATCGGATTGAGCGCCACCGAAGACGTATCCTTGAACGGATCGCCCACGGTATCGCCGACTACGGTCGCGTCGTGCAGCGCCGTACCCTTCTGCTTGAGCTGCGTCTCGACGATCTTCTTCGCGTTATCCCAGGCCCCGCCCGCATTGGCCATAAAGATCGCCTGATACAACCCGAACAGGGCAATCGAGATCAGATACCCGATAAACAGAAATGGTTCGGCGAACGCGAAGGCCAGCGTCGCAAAAAACACGGCCAGAAAGATATTAAACATGCCCTTCTGCGCGTATTGCGTGCAGATCTCGACCACCGCCTTGCTGTCCGCAACCGACGCTTTGGTCACGCCCTCCAGCCGGATGTTCTTCTTGATGAACTCGACCGCGCGATAGGCGCCGGTGGTGACGGCCTGCATCGAGGCCCCGGTGAACCAGTAAATGATGCCCCCGCCGGCAAGCATTCCGAGCAGGAAAGGCGGATACAGAATCGACAGCTTCTCCACATTCGCCGTCAGCCCATTGGTGAGCAGCACGATGATGGAGAAGATCATAGTTGTCGCGCCCACCACAGCCGTGCCGATCAGCACCGGTTTGGCGGTCGCCTTGAACGTATTACCCGCGCCGTCGTTCTCTTCGAGATTCTCCTTGGCGTGCTCGAAATTGGCGTCGATGCCGTACTTTGATTTCAGCTCCTGCCTGATGTTCGGGATATCCTCGATCAGGGAAAGTTCGTACACCGACTGCGCGTTGTCGGTGACCGGCCCATAGGAATCGACCGCAATCGTAACCGGCCCCATGCCGAGGAACCCGAACGCCACGAGGCCGAAAGCGAACACCGCCGGCGCCACCATCAGGCTCGCCAGTCCGAGCGTGCTCAGCCCATAGGCCGCGCCCATCAGCAGCAGCATGCAGAAGCCCAGCCAGAAAGCGCTGAAGTTGCCCGCCACCAGCCCGGAAAGAATGTTGAGCGAGGCCCCGCCTTCTTCCGAAGACGTAACGATTTCGCCCACGTGCGTGGAGTCCACCGAGGTGAATATCTTGACCAGTTCAGGAATCAGCGCGCCAGCCAGCGTTCCGCAGGTGATGACGCTCGACAGCTTCCACCAGAGTGTCGTATCGCCGCCCAGGTCGGGAATGACGAAATACGAAACGATGTAAGTCGCCACGATTGAAATAATCGAAGTGAGCCAGACCAGGAACGTCAGCGGCGCTTCGTAATTGAACTTGGGCAACTGGGAGTAGCGAGCGTGCGCGATGGCTTCATTGATGTAATAAGAGATCCCCGAAGAGATCACCATCATGATGCGCATGACGAAGATCCAGACCAGCAACTGAACCTGCACCAGCGGGTTGGAAACGCCGAGCAGAATGAACGTGATCAGCGCGACGCCGGTCACGCCGTAGGTTTCGAAACCGTCCGCACTGGGTCCGACGGAGTCCCCCGCGTTATCGCCGGTGCAGTCCGCGATCACACCCGGGTTACGCGCATCATCCTCTTTGATTTTGAATGCGATCTTCATCAGATCCGAGCCGATGTCGGCGATCTTGGTGAAGATACCGCCCGCCACGCGCAGCGCCGCCGCGCCAAGGGATTCGCCGATGGCGAACCCGATGAAGCAGTTTCCCGCATAAGCGCTCGGAATGAAAAGCAGGATGCAGAGCATGATCAGCAATTCCACCGAGATCAGCACCATACCGATCGACATGCCCGCGCGCAGCGGAATCTGGTAGCACGGGTACGGTTTGCCGCGGAGGCTGGCGAACGCCGTCCGCGAATTGGCGAAAGTATTGACGCGGATGCCATACCAGGCCACGCTGTAGCTACCCGCGATTCCCAGCACGCTGAACAGCAGGATCACGATAACTCGCACCGGTTCGAGCCGCTCGAAATAGCCGAAGTAGAAAAGGATGATCACCCCGATGAAGATCTCGAGGATGAGCAGGAACTTGCCCTGTTGAAAGAGATACGTTTTACACGTCTCCCAGATCAGTTCGGAAACATCCCGCATCGATTGATGGACAGGCAGATCGCGCAGCTCATTGTAAGTGAACAGACCGAACAGCAGACCAAGCGCGCAGATCCCCAGTCCCGCCATCAGAATGGTCCGGCCGTTGAGGCCAACGAACGTCGCCTGGCTCAAGTCGGGCAGGATCAGGTGCGCTTCTCCCCCCTGGGGCGCGTTCTGCGCCAGACCGTGAGCCGGCACAATAAGGAGCACGGCAAAAGCGACGAGGAGCGGCAGAAGCAAACCTATGCTTCGGCGGCGGAAAAGGTGCGAGTACAAGTAAACTATCCTCCCTGACGAGGCCACGGTTTGAAACCCGGGCCCGAAGCCTTCCAGCCTATACGACGATCCCCGTTAGCGCAAGAAACCGGCACAGAATCGGTCCGAATCGGGCTAGTTGGTATGGAATTTCAGACCCGCGGGCGTAGCGCCCGGAGCCCAAACCTGAGTTTAGTCTACCCTGGCGGGTTGGCCGGAGAGAAAGTCTGGGTGGCGCTGATTACCGCATTTCCTGCAGCCGGCGGATACGATCCTCGGTGCTCGGGTGCGTGGAGAACAGCTTCATCATGCCGCCGCCTCCGAGCGGTTTCATGATGTAGAGATGTGAAGTCGCCGGACTGGCGTCCATCGGGATACGTTTCGAGTACGTGTCGAGCTTCTGCAGCGCCCCGATCAGCGGATACGGCGAACCGATATATTTCGCCGAAGCGGCATCGGCGTCGTACTCGCGGGAGCGCGAAATCGCCATCTGGATCAGCATGGCCGCGATCGGCCCGAGAATCAGCATCGCCAGCATTTCGAAGCCGCCGCCGCCGTCTCTGTCGTCCCGCCTTCCGCCGCCGAACCAGAACGCCATCCGTGAAAGAGCCGTGATCGCCGCGGCGAGCGTGGCAGCGACGGAGCTGATCAGAATATCCCGGTGCAGCACATGTCCAAGCTCGTGCGCAACCACCCCCTCCAGCTCGCTGTTATCCATCAATTGCAGGATGCCGGCGGTGAAAGCGATGGAGGAATGGTTTGGGTTGCGCCCGGTCGCGAACGCGTTCGGCGATGGCTCGGGGGTGATGTAGAGCTTCGGCATCGGGATGTTCATCCGGCGCGCGATGTTTTCCACCAGCGGCGCGATACGCGCATAGACCTCGGGTGCCGATTCAGGCGTCAGCGGCTGCGCCCCGCTCATCGCCAGAGCGATCTTGTCGGAGAAGAAATAACTGGCGAAGTTCATTACGACCGCAATGATGAGGCCGTAGTAAATACCCTGGTCGCCCGCGATCGCGCGGCCGCCCACGACCAGAATTGCGCTCAGCAAACCGAGCAGGGCGACCGTTTTCAGCGAATTGTTATTGCCATGCATCTGGATTGAGGTCCTACGCTTCCACCAGTTCGTGGGCCGGAAGTTTTTCGAACTTCAACTTGCCGGCATCGCCATCCGGCTCCACGACGATGGTCTCGCCCGCCAGAAACTCACCCGCCAGCAGCCGCAGCGACAGCGGATCCTGCACCAGGCGCTGGATCGCCCGCCGCAGCGGACGCGCCCCGTAAGCCGGGTCGTAGCCTTCGGCCATGATGACTTCCTTCGCCGCCGGAGTGACGGTCAGTTTCAGCCCGCGATCGGCCAGGAGATTTTCGACGCGCCTCAACTGCAAGTCGATGATCACCGAAAGGTGCTGCTTCGAAAGCGTGTTGAAGACGATGATGTCGTCCACGCGGTTCAGGAACTCCGGCCGGAAGGTCTGGCGCAACGCGTCGAGCAGGTGCTTCCGCACCTCCTCCTGTCCGCCCTTTCCCCTCTGATTGACCGAAAACCCCATCTGCGGCGCATCGTGAACGATCGCGCTGCCGACGTTCGACGTCATGATGATGACCGTATTCTTGAAATCGACCGTACGGCCCTGGCCGTCGGTCAGGCGGCCGTCGTCCAGAATCTGGAGCAGCGCGTTGAACACGTCGGGATGGCCCTTTTCGATTTCATCGAACAGCACCACCGAATAGGGCCGGCGGCGAACATGCTCGGTCAGCTGGCCACCCTCGTCGTAGCCGACATAGCCGGGAGGCGCGCCGATCATGCGCGAGACGGAATGCTTCTCCATGTATTCGGACATATCGACCCGCACCATGGCCTTGTCGTCGTCGAACATGAACTCGGCAAGCGCCCTCGCCAGTTCCGTCTTGCCCACGCCGGTGGGCCCGAGGAAGATGAAGCTGCCGATCGGCCGGTTTGGATCGCTCAGGCCGGCGCGGTTGCGGCGGATCGCGTTCGCCACCAGCGAAACAGCTTCGTTTTGCCCGACGACGCGTTCGTGCAGCCGCTCTTCCATATGGATCAGCTTCTGCACTTCGCCCTCGAGCATGCGCGCCACCGGAATGCCGGTCCACTTGGCGACGATCCTCGCGATGTCCTCTTCGTCGATTTCCTCTTTGAGCAGAGCGGAGCCGGATTTGATCGCTTCAAGATCGTGGTTGGCGGCTTCGATGTTTCGCTCGATTTCCGCCAGCTTCCCGTACTTGAGCTGGGCCGCTTTCTCCCACTCACCGGCACGCGTGGCCCGCTCTTCTTCCTGGCGCGTCTGTTCCAGTTCTTCCTTGAGCTGCTGCACGCGGGAAATGGCGGTCTTCTCGCGGGTCCAGCGTTCCTTGAGACCGGCCGCTTCGCCGCGCAACCGCTCCAGCTCGTCTTCGATGTGACGCAGGCGATCTTTCAACGCCGCATCCTTTTCGCGGTTCAACGCCTGGCGCTCGATCTCCAGATGCGAGATGCGGCGCTCGATGTTGTCGATCTCGATGGGCATGCTGCCGATCTGAATCTTCAGCGCCGACCCCGCTTCGTCGACCAGGTCAATCGCCTTGTCGGGCAGGAAGCGATCGGTGATGTAGCGATGAGAAAGCACCGCCGCCGCGACGATCGCCGAATCCTTGATGCGCACCGCGTGATGGATTTCGAATTTCTCCTTGAGGCCGCGCAGAATGGCGATCGTGTCGTCCACCGAGGGCTCGCCCACCAGCACCGTCTGGAAACGCCGCGCCAGCGCCGCATCCTTTTCGACGTGCCTGCGATATTCGCTGAGCGTAGTCGCGCCGATGCAGCGCAGTTCGCCGCGCGCGAGGGCGGGTTTTAACATGTTTGCCGCGTCAATCGCGCCTTCCGCGCCACCGGCGCCGACCAGCGTGTGCAACTCGTCGATGAAACAAATGATTTCGCCGTTCGACTCGGTGATTTCCTTGAGTACCGCCTTCAGGCGGTCTTCAAACTCGCCGCGGAATTTCGTTCCCGCGACCATCTGGCCCAGATCGATTGCGACCAGTTTCTTATTCTTCAACTGGTCCGGAACGTCGCCTTTGACGATCCGCTGCGCCAGACCTTCGACAATGGCGGTCTTTCCCACGCCGGGCTCGCCGATCAGGACCGGATTGTTCTTCGTGCGGCGGCTCAACACCTGCATCACGCGGCGAATCTCTTCGTCGCGGCCGATAACCGGGTCGAGTTTGCCCCGGCGTGCCTGTTGGGTCAAATCGACCGCATAACGCTCGAGCGCCTGATACTTCGACTCGGGATTTTGATCGGTCACCCGCTGCGTGCCGCGGACCGCGACGAGCGCCTTCAGGATGGCGTCGTGATTGGCGCCCTGCTTGTTCAGGAGGCTTCCGGCGGGTTCGTACTTCTGGTCGGAAATCGCCAGCAGCAGATGCTCGGTCGAGACGAACTCGTCCTTGAAATTCTCGGCTTCCTTGAAAGCCTCTTCGAGAACCTGATTCAGCCCCGGCGATATGTACATGCCGGGCTGCTGTCCCATGACCTTGGGGAGGGATGCGAGTTGCCGTTCCGCTTCGGCAATCAGCGGATCGGGCTGAACGCCGCACTTCTCCAGAACCGGGCGCACAATCCCTTCCCGCTCTCGGGCGAGGGCAACCAGCACGTGCAGCGGATGCACCGCCTGATGTCCATTCTGGCCGGCGATCTCCTGCGCCTGCTGAACCGCCTCCTGCGCCTTCTGGGTCAGTTTGTCAAATCGGAATGGCATTCGTTCTCTTTCCTGTGGAGGACGGGAGGTCCCCTGCGCCAGATCCAAGTGGCACGCGAGGTTCCATCCCGCCCTGCAAAAATCAACTCATTACTTCTTCGTTTCGACGACTTCCGGCGCCTTGTTTCCGTCGGTGACGTTCACCTTGACCTGACGGGGTTTCGCGGAGTCCTTCCGCGGCAGCGTGATCGACAGAACTCCGTTCTTATAATCCGCCGCAACCTTATCAGTGTCCACCGTGGATGGCACCGCAAAACTCCGGACGAACTCGCCGTAGCTGCGTTCGATCCGGTGATAGCCCTTCACGTTATCGTCCTTTTCGAATTTTCGCGAACCGCTGATGGTCAACGTTTGATTTTCGACGCGAATGTCGATGTCTTCGATCTTCACGTTGGGAAGATCGGCGTGGACGATCAGCGCATCGTCGGTTTCGAGGATATCGACGGCCGGGGACCACGGCCGGCTGCCGCGCGGTTCACTCATCATGCGGGTGACCGCGTCTTCAAAGAGGCGAAGTCCATGCAATGGATCGAAGCTGAGGGAGGTGCTCATGTCTGTTTGGATTCCTTTCTTTAAATTTGGATTCAGTAAACCTTATCCACTAGAAATCATAAAATCTTAGTGCACAGATGTCAAGCCAGCGCTGGAGCTTTTGGACCGCAGAACCCGATCAGCCTCCTGCGGAGCAGATCCCCGGCCAACAGGGAAGTCAGCATCCGCGGCAACCCTCAAGGCGACTGCACGGCTCGAAATTTAGTGATAAGTTGTAGAGCACGGCCAAAAACCAGAAGGCCACGAGGAGTTTGGCTTTGATCACAAAGCGCATGCGAACGAGTCTGATACTGCTGTTTTCGGCAGCCTTGAGCGGGCACGCTTACGGCCAGTTTGGCGCCAGCGGTGGTTCGGGGGCATTCCGCCCCGCGCCCGGCAGCGATTTGAGCGGGAACTGGTCGCCGGCCGCGCATGAAGAACTGGTTGGCGATCCCGCGATCGCCGAGTTTGCCGGCGTGCCGATCAACCAGGGCGCGCTCGACTGGGGCCTCGCATGGAGCCCGTCCCGCGTTACCTTGCCGGAGCATCAGTGCCAGGTGCATCTGGCCGGTTATATCTACGGCGGCCCGCTCAATCTCCGGATCTGGGAGGACCGGGATCCGCAATCCCAGAAAGTGCTCGACATTCGTCAGTACATCAGTACCTACGAGCAGAACCGCACGATCTGGATGGACAATCGGCCGCATCCCTCGCCCTACGCGCCCCACACATGGATGGGATTTTCGACCGGTAAGTGGGAGGGCGATGTGCTCACCGTCTACACCACTCACCTGAAAATGGGCGAACTCCGGCGAAACGGACTCATGGAAAGCGATGAAGCCACGCTGGTCGAGCATTTTATCCGCTACGGCGACATCATGGCGCACGTCAGCATCATCACCGATCCGCTGACGCTTACCGAACCGTACGTGCGCTCCCAGTCGTTCCGCCTGACCGTGCCGGAGGGCCAGACTTGGCTTTATCCCTGCGAATACGTGGATGAGGTTGCCGATCGTCCTCGCGGCGACGTGCCGGCGTTCCTGCCCGGCAAGAACCCTTTCGTGAGCGAATACGCCAACAAGATCCACGTTCCGGTTCAAGCCGAAATGGGCGGGGCCGAAAGCATGTACCCGGAATTCCGGCAGGATATCAGGAAAGGGACCTTCCCGGTTCTCGCCAAGGGTCCGACGAAGGCACCCGCGCCGCCCCCGCTCGGCGACATCGATGTTTTACCCGTTCAGGGCAACGTTTATATGATCGGCGGCGCCGGCGGGAACATCGCAGTGCAAATCGGCGATCTGGGAGTGCTGGTGGTTGATACAGGAAACGGCCAGTACACCGATAAGGTTCTGGCGGCGATTCGCAAGCTTTCCGACAAACCGATTCAGTACATTTTCAACACGACGATGGATGCGGACCACGTCGGCGGAAACGAGGCGATCCGCAAGGCGGGCGTCACCATTACCGGCGCCAACGTGGCCGCCGAGATCAACGATGCCACCGTCGGCGCGCAGATTGTTGCGCACGAAAAGCTCCTCGACCACATGAGCGCGCCCACCGGACAGCAACCGGCGGCTCCCACGGGCGCATGGCCGACCGATACCTATGTCAAAGGCCAGAAGGAAGTCTACTTCAACGAAGAGCCGGTGACGGCGATCTATCAGCCAAAGGCCCATACCGACAGCGACAGCCTGGTTTTCTTTCGGCGCTCGGATGTCGTCGCCACCGGCGAGATTTTCGATCTCAACGGCTACCCCGTAATCGATCTCGAGCACGGCGGCAGTATTCAGGGCGAGGTCGAGGCGCTGAATAACATCCTCGATATAGCGATCCCGAAGCACGAAGAGGAAGGCGGGACTTACATCATCCCCGGGCACGGCCGGATCTGCGACGAATACGACCTGCTCGAATACCGCGACATGATCACGATGATTCGCGATCGCGTGCAGGATGCAATCAAGCGCGGTCTGACGCTGGATCAGGTGAAGGCCGCGAACTTCACGGCCGATTTCGATTCGCGCTATGGCCCTGGCGAGCCGTTTGTCGAGACCGTTTACAAAAGCCTCAAGAAGTAAGCTCGCGGCGGGCCGCGAACTTATGCGGCGCCGAGCTGATCGATATGGCCGAGAAGCTTCTCGATGCGGCTGCGCACCTGCTGGCGCTCAGTCCGCAGCGATTCTACTTCCTCGGCCAGCTCCGCATTGGCTTTCTGCGAATCCGCGTGCGCCTGCTGGGTGGCGGCGAGTTCCTTCAGCGCCGCTTCCTTCTCCTGGCGCAGACGCGAGACCAGCGCAACCGCCTTCTGGATACGCTCCTCGAGGTGAGTCAGCGTATCGATTTCGGGTTCCTGTCCGATGCTTGCCATCACGAATAAACGAACTATTTGGCGGCTGCCAGAGCGGTCTTGACCTGGTTCACAATCAGCGCGAATTGACCGGCGTCGGCCGCGGCTGTTTCAGCCAGAACCTTGCGGTCCAGTTCGATACCGGCGAGCTTCAGGCCATGCATGAACTGGCTGTAGTTGAGACCGGCTTCCCGGGCAGCGGCGCTGATGCGGACGATCCAGAGCGAACGGAAATCGCGTTTCTTGCGCTTACGGCCGATATAGGCAAACCGGAGCGCGCGCTCGACGGCTTCCTGTGCCGACCGGTGCAGTTTACTTTTCGTTAAAAAATAGCCCGAAGCGAGATCCAGTGTTTTGGCACGGTTCGCCCGGCGTTTGGGACCACGTTTTACTCTTGGCACGTTTCTTCTCCTGTTGGAATTTCAATTGGCGGCTATACGGGCACGTGCGGTGGCTCCGTTCGCGCGCTCTGAAACCGATCCGTCTAGTAGGGGATCATGCGCTGCAGCACGGCCTGATCGGCTTTGTCGGCGACCACCCCGGTGTGCAGTTTGTTCTTGCGTTTGCGCGCCTTGGACGTGAGAATGTGACGGGCGAATGCATGTTGCCTGACCACTTTCCCCGTCCCGGTCTTTTTGAACCGTTTGGACGCACCTTTGTGTGTCTTCAGTTTGGGCATGGAAATATTCCGGGAATCTGAATTTTAACACAACCGACGCCCACGCCGCTGATTCGCGCGAGCGGAGGGTGGGTGGTACGATCATCAGTTTACCGGGTACAATTGGATTCAGCAATGCTATCGCCCGTTGGGATGGGCCGTCCGTGGAACTGACGCTCGGCAATTTTGCGCTGGTGAGTTATATTCCCGATCCGCTGGGCCGATTTCTCGATGAACTCCGCCTCGAGTTGACCCCGGGCTGCACTCCCCGGGCGCACGTCACTCTGCTGCCCCCGCGCCCGCTGCACAGTGAATTGAAGGACGCGATCCGGCTGATAGCGGAAGAAAGCCGCAACCTTACTCCGTTTCAGGTCGCCCTGGGCGACGTGTGCATCTTTGAAAATTCGAACGTGGTCTATCTGGCCATCGCGAAGGGTATGAAAGAACTTTGCGGTTTCTACGATCTGCTGAACCGCGACGCTCTCGAGTACAAGGAAAATTTCCCCTACAAACCTCACATCACGCTCGCGCAGAACGTGTCCGCCGAAGAAGCCGCGCGGCTTGCCCAGCTCGCCCGCGAGCGATGGGCGCAGTATCGGGGCCCGCGTAGCTTCGTCGTTTCCGAGCTCTCATTTGTTCAGCACGTCGCGCCCTCCATCTGGACGGACGTGGCCCGGGTGCATGCGGGCGTCGAAGTCGGCGTCGGCAACTGAATCCATTGAAGGGGCTGCGCCTTCCCCTCGTGATATCTTGGAGAACTTGTGACTATCCTCCCCACGTCTCTTGTCGGGTCTTATCCGCAACCCGAATGGCTGATCAATCGCGAAATGCTGAGTAAACGGATGCCGCCGCGCGTTCGTGCCGGCGATCTGTGGCGAGTGGCGCCGGAGTATCTCGAACTCGCGCAGGACGACGCGACACTGCTCGCGCTGCGTGATATGGAACGCGCCGGTCTCGACATCGTCACCGACGGCGAAGCCCGGCGCGAGAGCTATTCCAATCGTTTCGCCACCGCGCTCGATGGCATGGACCTCGACAACCCCGGCACGATCCTGAGCCGCAGCGGGCAGCAGATTCTGGTGCCGCGCGTGACACACGCCGTACGGCGTCTGCACCCGGTACAGGTGCGCGACGTCGAGTTCCTGCGCGCCAACACCGATCGGCAAATCAAGATCACCGTGCCGGGCCCGTTCACGATGACCCAGCTCTGCCAGAACGATTTCTACAAGGACGAAGAAGCGCTCGCGCTCGATCTGGCCGCCGCCGTCAACGAGGAGATCGGTGACCTGTTCGCGGCCGGAGCCGACGTGGTTCAAATCGACGAACCGTATATGCAGGCCTACCCGGACAAGGCGAGAAAGTACGCAATCAATGCGTTGAACCGCGCACTGGAGGGCCTCAAGGGTACGACAGCCGTGCATATCTGCTTCGGCTATGCGGCTCTGGTGCCAGGCCGCCCGCCCGCATACGCATTTCTGACGGAACTGACCGGATGCTCCGTGCAGCAGATCTCAATCGAGACGGCGCAGTCAAAGCTGGATTGCTCGGTGCTCGCGCAGCTTCGAGGCAAGAGCATCATCCTCGGGGTGATCGATCTGTCGACACACGATGTCGAAACGCCGGCGGTCGTGGCCGAGCGGATCGAGCGCGCGTTGCCTTACATCAGCCCCGAAAGGGTGATTGTCGCACCCGATTGCGGCATGAAATATCTGCCGCGCGAGGTGGCTTTCGGCAAATTGCGTGCGATGGTGGAAGGCGCCCGAATGGTGCGCGAAAAAATTACTGGATGAAGCCTACGGGCTCCAGACAGAAGTGAGACTGATCCCGCACCGGAATCAGGCTGGCGGCTTTTTCGATCGCGGCGCAGAAGCCGAGATCGTGAGCCAGGATGCCAAGCGGTTCGCCGCTCGCTTTGTTGTATTCGACGATTTGAAACCGCAGCATCATGGGATCAATCGCCCCTCCGTTAATCGCTTCGTTGCGAATTGCCTGAAAATCCGGCAGCGGTAGTGTGTTAAAACCCGGATCAGTCATACAACTATTCAATGCAGTTTGCGTGCCGATTGTTTCATCGAAAAAGCTTATTGAGCCGATTCCAGCCGGCGCAACAAAGCGACGGTGCTCTCACGCACTTTCGGTAATTCCCCGGCCCGGCCGCGTCCTCCATGGCCGAGGGCCATATCGAGGGCCGTTCGCCCCTGCTTGTCTTTGGCCTGCAGATTCGCCCCGTTCGCGGCAAGGAATTGAACCACCGGATCCGAAGCGAGAGCCGCGAAGTGGAGAGCGGTTTCGCCTTTATCGTTCGCCGCGTTCACGTCGACATGCTGCGCCACCAGAATTTTGACAGCCTCCAGCATGGCCGGCTCGGTTGCATATTCTTTGGCGAAGACACCCAAACCGTGACCCAGTCCGGCGGCGAGCATGAGAGCGGTGGTTCCGTTCTTCTGCGCAATGGAAGGATCGGCCCCGTTGGCGAGAAGCAACCGCATGGCATCGGCATCGGCGTTTCTGGCCGCGCGCATGAGCGGGGTGGAGCCCTGGCCCAGATTCCCGTCGCCGGGCGTATGAGCGCGATAGAGCGTGGGCGTCCGCAGTTGGGCGTTCACCTTCGCGCCGTGCCGGAGCAGAACCTTCATCAAATCGAGCGCAGTGGCTTCATCGGCGAAGGTTCGCGAGGGCCGGCCATAGACCTCGCCCAGCGTATTCATATCGGCGGCCGCGTATAAAGCGGCCATTCCGGCCGTGTCGGCGATGTTCGGATCCGCGCCCTTGTCGAGCAGCATTACAGCCGTATCGTAATGCGCGTTGATGATCGCAAGCACCAGCGCGCTGGTCCCGTCGGGATCGGTCAGATTCAAGTCCGCGTGGCCCTCAACCAGCGCTCTGGCCGCCGCCAGCGAACCCTGCCGCGCCGCATACATGAGGGGCGTCCAGCGCCCATGCGGCAGGATGGTCATGACGCCTTCGAGACCAAAGCGATCTTTGGAATATTCGAGCGGGTTGGAGCGGGCGTTCACGTCGGCGCCGTGCTCGATCAGCGCCTTCGCGGCGTCGGCGTGATTTTCCGCAGCGGCCCACATGAGCGCGGTCTCGCCGTAGCTGCTCTCCCGCGCGTCCACCTGAGCGCCGTGAGCGAGCAGCGTTTGGACGGCCGCGGCATTTCCCGTACGTGCCGCCGTCATCAGGACGGTCTGTCCGCCCTGCAGAGAGGCGTTAGGATCGGCGCCGGCTTTCAGGAGCATCTCGATCATGGCGGCATCGCCGTTGGTGGCGGCGAGCGCGAGCGGGGTCACGCCGTAACGGTTCGCCGCTTTCGGGTCGGCGCCGGCGCGGAGAAGAGAACGCACGGCCTGCAGGTCGTCGGAACGGACCGCCCAGTGCAACGGAGTCGTCCCGTCGGCTTCGGGACGGTTGACTTCGTTGCCGGCTCCGGCCAAAAGGCCTGTCACGGTCAGCAAAATGACGGGAACCGCGGAGTGAGCGGGCACGAATTCATTCTATGACCAACTTGCTCTCGCCGGGCGTCAGCGCAGAAGCGCAGTGATACGGGCGGCCTGGAGCGCTCCCGTTAAATCGGATCGTCTCCAGACGACAGCCGAACGATGGAAGGGAGGCAGCCAGGCGTGGAAATCGATTTTCATCTCTCCTCCCCGTACCGGCGCCTCAGAGTTCCAGTTCAGCACGACGAAATCCGGCCGGAGATGGGGAGTATGATCCCAGAACCAGAACCAGAAGCCCTTGTTGTAGTCTTCGGCGAACTGGTCGTCGTATTGAACCACCCTCACGTACTCGGAGCGTTCCAGTTCCGTCCATCCGTCATATTCGACGGCGGCGGAAATGCGCGTGCGCTCGATGCCGTCGCGCTCGAGCGCGTGGGCGGCGGCGATGCGCGCGCGCAGGGCGGCGAAGTAATCGTGAGTGGTCGCCATTCCGTAGCCGGCGAAGAGCAGAAGACAGCACCAGGCAACGACGGGCACGTGGCGACGGTGTGGCGCGAATTGCAACAGGATACCGAGCATCAGCAGCGGGACGATTGGAAGCATGTAGCGGTCGAAAGCCAGTTCCAGCGCCGCGCCCGGTAAGATAAGCGCCATATATCCGAGCGAGAAGACCGCGAAAATTCCCGGCACTCGGCCAACCGGCGCACGCCGAACCGAAACGACGACACAGACGTTGACCAGAATGCTCAGGACAACGCAGATCCAGACGGGGAGAATCCTGGGCTTCAGCCAGAACCATTCCTGCCCCTGAGTGGCGACGCCGACCCAGGTCAGTATATGGTTGCCGTACGGGGCGCCAACGGAGGCGACGCTGAGCACGCAGAGGGTGGCGATGGCGACAGCTGTGAAACCCAAAATCGGCCGCGACACCGGTCTCCGCGGAATGAGCGGCAGAAGACAACAGTACACCGGCATCGAGACGAAGACGCAAACCAGCACGAGGTTGACGCACAGCGTAATCGCTCTGGGCCATTCGCGGGAAAGCACCGCCGCGAGCGGCCCCGCGCCCATTTCCAGCGGTCCGTACGGCTGCGCGAAAAAATGAAGGATGCACAGGACAGCGACACCCGACACAGCGTAAGCCGCAATGGCGTGCGTCCTGAATCGCGCGTTGCCGCGGCGTATCCAGACAAGACGCGCGTTGCCGCGGCGTATCCAGACAAGATATGGGATCAGCACGATCGGGGCGATCCAGACAATCTGACGATTGGCGCCGCCAACGAGGCCCGCGAGCGTCATAACCCATAGCCAGGTCGATGCGCCGCTCGAGCCTTCCGCCTTCGCGCCGCGGATCGCGGCATAGATGCACAGCATGCAGAAGAAGCAGCCGGGCACATCCGTCATGAAGGATGCCGCGAGAGGAAGAAACAGCGGGGACGTGCCAGTCGCTATCGAGGCAAACGCCGACAACTCCGCGTTGAGCCCGATGGCGCGTCCGGTGGCGTACACGAGCAGTACGAAGCCCATCGAAACGGGAATCATCGAAACTTGCAGGAGGGGAAAAGAGAAGCCGAACCACTGGATCCACGGAATAGCCCAGAAGGACTGAAACAGCAGAATCGGGCTGCCCCAGCCGTTGTAGTGCATCCTGCCGGTTTCAGCCAGCTTCATCGCGACGCGTCCGTAGGACCAGTCGTCGGTGAAACCGGACTCGTTGAACGGGTTCGCGATCAGTATCGAGACGAGCAGCGCCGCACAAGACAACGCCGGCCAGAGCCAGTTTCCTTTTGTACCCGGTGCCGGCGCGTCCGGCGAGATTCGAAGCGAACGCTCGACCGACGCGGGCGCTTTCATATCCGCGAAAGATTCAGTTTACAGGCAAAACTCAAACCACCTCGATGCGAGACAGCGTCTGCAGAAGATCGGGCACCGATGAGGCTCCCAGCTTCTGCATAACTCGCCCCCGATGGATTTTGATCGTCGCCTCCGCAGCCCCCAGTTCCGCGGCGATCACCTTGTTCAACATGCCGCGCGCGACAAGCAGTGCGACTTCCCTTTCGCGGGGAGTCAGACCGAGCCAGCGATTTTTGCATTCGCGGGCCTCCAGAAGGTCGGCTAGAATTTCGCGGTGCCGGGCAACAGCCACCTCGATGGAATGCAAAAGATCGTCCATCAGGACTGGCTTGGTCAGGAAATCGACAGCGCCCGCTTTCATGGCCCTGACCGTGGTCGGTACGTCGCCATAGCCGCTCAGGAAAATTACAGGCATGCTGTAGCCGCGCTTGGCGAGAGCTCTCTGCAGTTCGAGCCCGTCCATGCCGGGCATGCGCAGATCCGCCACGACGCAACCGGCGCCCTCGTAAACGGGTCGTTGCAGAAGCGACTGAGCCGACGAAAAAGCCTCGACCTGCCATCTCGCGGCGACCAGCGCCCTCGTCGTCGCTCGCAGGACGGAAGCGTCGTCATCCACGACGAATACTGTTGTTTCGCCCCTCACGTTCTGGTTTCCGGAATTCGGATTCTCGATATAAATTGTAACGAAAAGCCCGAATAAATACCATACGAGACTGGGGGAAATGTGCTGGAAAACGTCCCTTAAGCGTTATTCCTGGCTCGAAACCGCGTTGCCAATTGTGCGTTTAATAGTTTCAATCAGATACGTGCCGGAAAAAGGCTTTCTAAGACATGGCACCGCGGGAAGCTCGGTCAGCATCTCGCGCGTGGCCGATTCGCCATGCGCGGTCATCAGGATGATCGGCACGCGTTGCCCGATGCGTTCGAGCTCTTTTCCCACTTCGGGGCCGCTGAGTCCACCCAGATGGATGTCCAGTATGGCGCAGGAAGGCACGTGCCCCAGGCAACTCCTCAGGAACGACTCGCCCGAATCGAACGTCTCGACCGCGTATCCCTCAGTGGCGAGGAGCCGGGTCAGACCTCGCCTCACGGAATAATCGTCATCGACAATGGCTATGAGTTGTGGCACGAAAGTTTCCTGACAGCTTATAATTCCCGTACCTCAAGTGCACGAACCGCCAGCTCGCACCCATACAGCCAATGGTACCTTTATTTAATCTGCCACCCGCGGGCAGACGGAATTACATTGCGGCGCTTCCGATTGCGCTGTTGATCGCCGCCGCAGCGGCGCCGAGCCTCGATGCCGCGCACCCGATAATCAGCGGCGTTCAAATGGAATTTGTCAAAAACCCACCCGGAAGCGTTTCCCTTTCCTTTGCGGCCATAAGCGACGCGCTGCCGGCACAGCCGGACGCCGCGTTATTTCATATCAGCAATGTGTCTCTCGGCCTGCCGGTTTCCGGGGAACGCGCCAGTTCGCTTGCGTTCGACTGGAGAGAACTGCAGAGGTGGGGGATCCCGGCATCGCGAATTCCGCCGAATGCATTGATCGAGTTCCGCCCGCCATCGCTTTGGGACCGATACCGATCGACGGCGATACCGATCGCCGCCGCCGTGATTCTGGAGACCGTCCTGATCGGCTTCCTGCTTTGGGAGCGCCACGGGCGACTCTCTTCCAGAAAAATGCTGCAGGAGAGGCTGCGCTTCGAAACGCTGCTGAGCGACGTGTCCGCCACATTCGCCGTAATGCCCGACCGGCGCATCGACGAGCAGGTGCGGGCCTGTCTCGCGCGCGTGGCCGAGTTCGTCAACATCGAGCAAACCTGTTTCTGGCGCTACGACTCGGAAGAAAGAGCGCTGCACGCGATTTACGAATGGCCCATTCTGGCGCCGGAAGACTCCTACAGCGTGGGAAATCTGGAATACTGCGTGGGCCAGTTGGCGGACGGGAAAGCGGTCCGATTTTCGCGTCCGGATCAGTTGCCCGAACCAGCGCAAAAGGACATAGAAGCGTTTCGGGCCATGGGCGTGCGTTCGTTCCTCGCCGTTCCGCTCTATTTCGGCGGGGATCTGGTGGGCGCCCTTTCCTTCGCCATGCTCTCGCGCGAGACCCAGTGGCCGGAACTGCTGGATCAAAGACTGCGCATGCTGGGGGAAATCTTCGCCAACGCCATCGTGCGTCAGGCCTCGGAAGAAGCCGCGCGGCAAGGAGAGATTCTGAATCGCGCGGTGCTGGAATCGCTCTCGGGCTATGTGGCGATCGTCGACCTCACCGGCCGTATCCTGCGCGGCAACCGCGCCTGGAATTCGCTCTGCGACAAAATCGCCGCGCGCACGCCGGAGGCAAATCCTGTCGACCGTTATTATCTCGACACCTGGCTCGCCTGGACCGCGCCCGCCACCGAGGACAATGCGGCGCTGACTGACGCCGTGAATTCGGTGCTCGCGCAGGAGACCGAACTGGCGGCGGTCGAATACCGCTATCGCGCGGATGGCGTCGAACGCTGGATCGAGATCCATATCGCGACCCTCAACCGGCGCGAGGGCGGCGCCGTCATTACCCATCTGGACGTGACGGCCCGAAAGAAAGCGGAGCGGGAGGCGGCAAAGAATCTCGAGTCCATTTATCACATGGACCGGGTGGCGGCCATGGGCGAACTGGCCACGTCTCTGGCGCACGAGATCAATCAGCCACTGGCCGCCATTTCCACCAATGCCGAATCCGCGCTCACTCTATTGAATCGCGCCACTCCGGATATTGCCGAAGCGAAAGCCGCGTTGAGCGACATCATAGAAGACGACCACCGGGCCGGCGAAGTGATCCGGAAGATGCGGGGCTTGCTGAAACGGGGCCCGATACAGGTGACGAAGCTCGACGTAAACCTGGTCACCGCGGAATCCGTGCGCCTGGTGGCGAGCGAAGCGCTGCTGCGGAAACTGCAGCTCGTAACCAGCCTCGAGCCGAAACTGCCGCTGGTCACCGGCGATCACGTTCAGCTGCAGCAGGTGATTCTCAATCTGCTCTCGAACGCCATGCAGGCGATGTCCCAGCATCCCGGGTCCGCGCGCAGTATCTTTGTGCGCACGCGCAGGGTCGAGGGAAAGGGCGAGATCGTGGTGGAAGTGGAAGACTCCGCGGGCGGCGTGCCCGACTGGCAAAAGGCGCTGATTTTCGAACCGTTCTTCTCGACCAAAACAGATGGCCTCGGAATGGGACTTCCCATCAGCCGATCGATCATCGAAACCAATCAGGGAAAGCTGTGGGTGGAAGACGGCACCCACGGCGGGTCCGTTTTTCGCTTCACTCTGCCTATCGCGTGAGCGGGTACTGGAACCGCTTCGAGGCTATACAACCAGGCTATACAACCAAGGTAGTATTCCATACCGTTTACCGGCGACTATAGTGGGAATAACGATAGTTAACGGCGGAATATAACGCTTGTTGCTAACCACTATTCGTTATCTAAAGGAAAAAGGCATGAAAAAACTTTTCAAGCAAATGTGGCGTGACGAACTGGGGCAGGACATGGTCGAATATTCGCTGCTGCTTGGTTTTATCGCTCTGGCAGGCGTCGCTCTGATTTCCACCGCCGGCGGCAATATCAGCCAGATCTGGAACAACATCAGCACCCAGCTCGCCAGCGCCGCGACGGCATCCTCTTAGGTTTTGTTGTATCCGGAAGGCCGGAATGATGCTGCCAACGGGCCGGCCGATCACCGGCCGCACGCCCCCGTTCCGGCCGGCATGATGTCGCCCCCTCAGGCCGCGAAAATTCCGTTGATCGCGCGCTTCCTTCCCTCCCTGACCGATCTCGCCTTTCTGTTGCCGCTGGTGTTCATTTTCGTGCCGCTGCACGGCGCACGCACGCTGCTGGGCGACGGCGACACCGGCTGGCATGTGCGCACGGGCGAGTGGATTCTGGCGCATCGCCAGGTACCACATTCAGATATTTTTTCCTTCAGTCGTCCCCGAGCTCCGTGGTTTGCATGGGAATGGTTGTGCGACATTCTGTATGCCGTGCTGCATCGGCGGTGGGGCATGGCCGGGGTCGTTCTGGCGAGTATTGTGGTCATCTGTCTGACCAGTGTGGCGTTGTTCCGGCTGATCCTGCGCAAATGCGATAACGGCTTCATCGCCATTGCGCTGACCTTGTTGGCGACAGGGCTGTGCGCGGTTCATTGGCTGGCGCGGCCCCATCTTTTCACCATTCTCTTCCTGGTCTGGACGCTTCACATCACCGATCGGGCCGCCGCGGGCCGCACGAAGATGCTGGCGTGGCTGATTCCGTTGACGCTTCTGTGGACGAATGTGCACGCGGGCTTTTTCGTAGTCTTTCTGGTGCTGGCCTGCTATATCGGGTCGGATCTGCTCAACGCGGCGATCGAGCGGGACGCCGGGCGTCGCAGGCAATTCCTCCGATCATCCAGACCCTGGATGGCGGCCGCGCTCGCTTGTGCCGCCGCCTCTCTGATCAACCCCTATGGCTGGGAGTTGCACCGGCACGTGATCCGATACATCACCGATCCATATCAGACGCTGCACATCGGCGAATACCAGTCGATGAATTTTCATGCGCCGGTCGCCGCTTATTTCGAGCCGTTCATGATCGCCGCGTTGCTGACGGCGTTCGAGGATGCCCGGCGCCGGCGCTTCGCCGACGTTTTTCTGAACCTTGGCTGGCTGCATATGGCGCTTACCGCGCAGCGCAACCTGCCCCTGTTCGCCATCGCCGCCGCGCCGCTGGTGGCGCGTGCGCTCACCACCGCGATCGCTGCCTCGCGGGACGGGAATCTGGCCGGATGGATCGGCAATGCGGCGCGGCGCTTCGAGGCATCGAGCACGAGCTTCGATCGGGCGGATCGTATCCCGCGAGTGCATCTTGCGAGTGTTCTGCCGTTGCTGTTGACAGGCTTGTTGCTGCTGGCGCCGATGCCTGCCGACGCCAGATTCGTTTCCACCTGGGACCCGGCGATGTTTCCCGAAGGCGCGTTGCCGGCGCTTCGCGCCCCGGCAACGCGACGCATCTTCGCCGAAGACCAATGGGGAGACTATCTGATTTATCGTTTGTATCCCATGAGAGAGGTGTTCATCGATGGCCGCAGCGACTTCTATGGGGATGAATTCGGCGAACGCTATCTGGACGTTCTTAACCTGAAAACCGGCTGGGACAAAACCCTCGACGAGTACAAAATCGACACGATCCTCCTTTCACCGAAAGCCCCACTCAGTACAGTGCTCAAACTTTCGCGCGAATGGCCCGTGGTTTACGACGACGGCGTTTCGATCGTTTTTCGCCGCGCTGCCCGGTAACAGGCGGAATTCGATTTTCCCGCCATTGGAACCAATCGGTTGGAGGCTCCACGCTGTTTCCGGCCGCGGTAACTCTGCTATGAGAAGTTCAGGAGAAAATCATCCATGCCGACAGCGCGGAGCCGGAGCGCCTCACGAAATTCGAGGGAGAGAGCACAACTCCGCGCCAGCCACAATGACACTCGGCCTGGTTCGGGTACTATAACGCGCCCGGTCACGCGGCCGACAACTCGTAGTACTACCCACAGATCGCTGATTTCAGGTTATTTAATCCTTGCAACCGGAATTCAGCGGGTTTCAGTTGTCATACCAAGGTCGTATACCAACGGTTAGTGTCTGTTTCTATACTCAAGTCAACCGGGAAACAGCATTACGAATGTGATTTCCGGAAAGTGCCTGGTTTCAAGCGCTGTCGGTACCCGAAATCACTGGCGAAAACCGGTCCGGCCGGGAAGTTTTCTGGCGCGGCTTCCGAACGGCAGCGCGCTGGATCCGGCCGGCAAAAATCAACAGCGGAAGGGGAAAAACGATTTATGAAAACGTTTATCGGGAAATTCTGGCAGGAACAGGACGGACAGGACATGGTCGAGTATTCGTTGCTTCTGGGCTTTATCGCTCTTGGAGCGATTGCCCTGATTTCGACGGCGGGCGGCAACATTTCCAAAATCTGGAACAACATCAGCACACAGCTTGCAAGTGCCGCGACGGCATCGTCCTAGCGCCGGAGGAGGCGATGCCGTGTTGAAAAACCGCGGTTTTCCCATAAATCAGCCGCGGTTATTTTTCGTTTTTGCGGGCTGTCGATTGGATTGAAACAGGTTACTGCGCTTTAAAGGAAAGGCTGAATGTACCGTCGCTTCATAATCGTGTTTACCTTCGCCCTGGTGATCGCTGCGATGTCGAGCTATCTCGTCTATCGCCTGGTCGTCAGCAACGTGCAGCGGCCCCAGCCGAAGGTCGCCGCGGTCGCGAAGGTGAAGGTGGTGATCGCGACGCGGGATCTGCAGACGGGGGAATTGATCCAGGCGGCCGACGTTCAGCAAGTCGAGTGGAACGCCGGCGTCCCGGATCGAGCGGTTCTCAAGGTGGGGGACGCGGTGGGCCGCGGGACGCTCGCATCCATCTTCAAGGGCGAGGTGATCGTCGAAGGACGGCTGGCGCCAATGGGAGCAGGCGCGGGATTGGCATCGACCATTCCCATCGGGAAGCGCGCGGTGGCTCTGCGGGTGAACGAAGTCGTAGGCCTGGCGGGCTTCGTGCTGCCCGGCGCGCGCGTCGACGTGGTGATTGCAGGCAGCGCTCCGGGCTCGGAACCGCAGGCCGGAATCCTGTCGCGAACCATTCTGCAGAACATCGAGGTGCTGTCGGCCGGACAGAAGATCGATAAAGACGCCGCCGGCAAGCCCGAGGTGGTGCAGGTTGTGAACCTTCTGGTTACGCCGGATCAGGCGGAAATGCTGAGTCTCGCGGGAAGCGAGACAAAAGTTCAGCTGGTGTTGCGCAATCCCATGGATACGAAAGAACAGGCGACCCATGGAACGTCCGTCGCGAGCCTGTTCGGACAGCCGATCAAAGCGGCGCCTGTGGCCATTGCGCCACCCCCGCCGCCTCCGCCCGTCGCGACGGCCGCGCCCGCGGACGATTCCGTGGTGCAGATTTTCAGCGGCCGCAAGATGGTGGAACAACGAACGGACGGCAGGAAATAACATGCGCTGGCTGATCGTCATTCTTTTGATTTCCGTGGCGGGTTTGTGGCTCGCCGCGGCACAGGCCCCGGCCCAGCCGCCCGCCGCGACGCATCCGGCAGTCCAGGATTCGACGAACACCATCAACCCCGTGGATATGGAATCGGCGCGGCTGACGATCTACGTCAACAAGTCGCAGATCGTGCGCAGTGAAACGGCGATGAAACAGGTTTCGGTGGCCAATCCGGATCTGGTGGAAGCGGTCGCGATCACGAACCGCGAGCTGGTTTTGAATGGCAAGATGCCGGGCGAGACAACGCTCATCGTCTGGACGACGAACGGCCAGCGCACATTCGACGTCAACGTGGTGCCTCTGTCGGCGAAGCTCGACGCGGTGCGCAAGCAGTTCGAAGAGGAATTGGCGGGCCGCAACGTGGATGTAACTTTCGAAGACGGCAACGTGTTTCTGCGCGGTTCCGTTCCCGACGTCGTCAGCGCCGATCGCGCGGTCGCCATTGCATCGACCCTCGGCAAGGTGGTCAATCTCCTGCGCGTCGACGTACCGCAGGCGGAGTCGCAGATCCTGCTCAAGGTCCGGTTTATCAGCCTCGATCGCTCGGTCTCCTCGCAGCTCGGAATGAACCTGTTCAGCACCGGGGCCACCAACACCTACGGAGGCATCACCACCGGACAGTTCAGCCCGCCGCAGGTGAACACGACGACCGGCGGAACCGGACAGAACATCGCAAACCTGACGCTCACCGAAGCCTTGAATATTTTCCTCTACCGCAAGGACATCAACCTGGGCGCGACGATCCAGGCGCTCGAAGCCAAAAACCTGGCCGAGACATTGGCTGAGCCCAACCTGCTGACCCGCAACGGCAGTCCGGCGAGCTTCCTCGCCGGTGGCGAGTTTCCTTTCCCTACGATTCAGGGAGGCGCGGCGCTCGGACAGGTGACGATTCAATTCCGCGAATTCGGTATCCGGCTGCGCTTCGTGCCGACGATCACGCCGGCGGGGACGATTCGTCTGACCGTACAACCGGAGGTCAGCGCCATCGACTACGCCAATGGACTGACCGTCCAGGGCTTCAGTGTCCCCGGTCTCGATGTGCGGCGCGTGCAAAGCGAAGTCGAACTCGAGAGTGGACAGAGCTTCGCCATTGCCGGGCTGATCGACAGGCAATTCACGGAAACCGTGGACAAGGTGCCGGGCCTCGGAGACATACCGATTCTGGGCAAGTTTTTCCAGTCGCGGACCCGGTCGCGAAACAACTCCGAATTGCTGGTGATAGTGACGCCCGAACTGGTCAAACCGATTCCAGCCGGCGCTCCCGGACCGGATATTCCGATGCCGAAGGAATTTATGGCGCCCGACGCGGGAGCCTCGACGCAGCACCCGGCAGCAAATCCGGCGATCACGCTGAATCATCCGGCAACGCTCCCGGTGGAGCAGGTTAAAGCCACCCAGCGAGCGGCCGCGCCCACTTTGCCGCCGCTTGAAAACGTCAACCAGGATATGCGCCCCGCGCGCACCAATGGCCCCGACACGCCATTACAAGCGGCCCCGACGCCACAAAACTGAGAAACAGAAAATGGTATCCGTGCAGCCGTCTACCCTCCGTCAGAACATGAAATCGGGCTCAGGCGTAGCCATTTCGGTCATGCCGGGAGCCTTTCGGGACGAAGTCCTGCTGGCGATCACGCGCCTGGGGTTACCGGTCGCGCACGACCAGCGCGACCCCGGCGACTGGCCGGGGCTGGTTTCCGCCCTCGAACGTTCGGGCGCGGACATTCTGCTTTTCGATATGCGCAGCATGAGCGAAACGCAGATGGCCGGCGCCTTCGCCGATCTCAAACGGCGTCTCCCGGGCGTCCGGATCGTAGCCCTGAATCCGAACGATTCATCCCAGGCCATTCTGGCGGCGATGCGCTCCGGCGCGACGGAGTTTGTCAATTCGCCCGTGGCGGATATGCTGGGGTCCGCGCTCGAAAGGATCGCCACAATCGAAACGCTGACGGCCGCGCCGGAGCAGCGGCGTGGCAAGGTTATCGGTTTCGTATCGGCGAAGGGCGGCTGCGGCGCAACCACGATCGCATGCCATGTCGCGGCGGAACTGAGGCGTCAGACGAAACAGGAAGTGTTGCTGGCCGATTTCGATCTGCGCTGCGGAGTGGTGGGCTTCCTGCTCAAAGTCGCCAGCCAGTATTCGCTGTTCGATGCGGCGGACAATCTGGGCCGCCTCGACAACAATCTCTGGACCGCGCTGCTCGCCACAAGCAAAGGCGGCATCAGCGTTCTGCCCTCGCCGGTGCGTGCGTCCCACCCGGATCTCGGACGGGAAGAAGTGCAGCAGGTGATCTCGTTCATGCGTACGCAGCACGACTGGATCGTGCTCGATCTGGGCCGCGGCCCCGATCCTCTGTCCCTCGCGGCGATGGAAGAAGTCGACGATCTGGTAGTGGTTTCGACGCTCGACGTGGCGGCGCTGCACATGGCCAAGGTGGTGATCCGGTCGCTGCCTTCGCTTGAAGTGAGAACGCGTTGCCACCTGATCCTGAATCGAACCCAGAAAGCGATTGAGGTTTCGCGCGACGAGGTGGAGAAGATCTTCGGACAGCGGCTGTTCGCGGCCATTCCGGACGATTACGCGGCGCTCTACACCGCCTACGCCTCGGGTTCGCTGCTGTCGCCGGACGCGAAGCTGTCGAAGTACTTTGCCGCGATCGCCGCCCAGTTCGCCGGCGTGCAGGAAAAGAAGCCGAAGAAATTCTCGTTTTTTGGATAAGGGAAAAAGCGAGCTAAGCCATGTTTCCGCGTGAATCCATCGTCGAACAGATACCACCCGATGCCAGCCGCCTGCGCATGCCTTCGGAAAGCGCGGCCGCCGGCCGCCGCGAGCTGAAATACACCCTGCATCGCCAGTTGATCGACCGGCTCAATCTGCAGTCGGTTTCGGCGATGCCGGCCGAAAGCATGAGAGCCGAGATCCGGCCGGCGTGCGCTCGCCTGATCGCGGAAACCAGAACCCCTCTCAGCATGAGCGAGCGCGACGCGCTGGTCGAAGAGGTTCTCGACGAAATCGTCGGCCTCGGCCCGCTCGAGCCGCTGCTCCGGGACAAAACGATCTCGGACATTCTGGTCACGACGCATTCGATGGTTTATATCGAACGCGGGGGCAAACTACAGGAGACCAACGTCGAATTCCGCGACGACGCCCACCTGTTGCGCATCATCGAGCGGATCGTGTCCCGCGTCGGACGCCGAATCGACGAATCCTCGCCGATGGTGGACGCGCGCCTGCCGGATGGCTCTCGCGTGAATGCGATTATTCCGCCGCTCGCAGTCGACGGCCCCGTCCTCTCGATCCGGCGCACCACAGGCGACCGGCTGCAGCCCGAACATCTGCTGCAGAACCTAACCATCACCGAGGAGATGCTCGAGTTCCTCAGCGCCTGCGTGCGAGGGCGGCTGAACATGATCATTTCCGGCGGCACGGGCGCCGGAAAAACCACCTTTCTGAATATCCTGTCGGCGTTCATCCCGTCAAACGAGCGCATCGTGACGATCGAAGACGCGGCCGAGTTGCGCATGCGTCAGCGGCACGTGGTGCGGCTCGAGACCCGGACCGCCAACATCGAGGGCAAAGGCGCGGTGTACCAGCGGCAGCTTCTGATCAACGCCCTGCGTATGCGTCCCGACCGGATCATCGTCGGCGAGGTGCGCAGCGACGAAGCGCTCGACATGCTTCAGGCCATGAACACCGGCCACGACGGATCCCTGACGACGATTCACGCCAACAGCCCGCGCGACGCCATTGCGCGTCTCGAGGTGATGGTCGGTCTCGCTGCCGGCGCCCTGAGCGTGCGCTCGGTGCGTCAGCAGATTTCCTCCGCCATCAGCATTTTCGTGCAGATTTCGCGCTTTCCGGACGGCAGCCGCCGGGTGACGCACGTCGCCGAGTGCTGCGGCATGGAAGGTGAACAGGTCACGCTGCAGGACATCTTCGTTTTTGAGCGTACGGGAGTAGCGGACGGAAGGACGACCGGCAGGTTCCGGGCCACCGGTTTCCGGCCGCGCGTATACGAGCGTCTGTTGGGCGCCGGCATTCAGTTGCCGTTGTCCCTCTTTCAGTCTTCTACAGAGGTTTCCTAGGCGGGAACATGCTGCTGATTGCGCTGGTGTTTCTGATCGTCTTCGCTGCCGTTGCTTTCGCCGTCTCATTCGGCTTCAGCGTGCTGGGATCGCAGCAGCGGAAGCAGGCTGCGCTCCCAGTTGCGGGACGAGCAGGTTGTCCCCGCCCGCATGGGCGCGGCAACACCCGCTCCCCTGCTCCGCCCCGATCTCGCCGGCGGGAAACTCGCGCAATGGGTAGGACAATCAGCCGGCGGCGTAAAGCTGCAGCGCATGATTCTGCAGGCCGGAATGACGGTAACGCCGGTCGAGATCATCCTGCGCGGAGTTTTACTGGCCGCGGCGTTTGCCTTCCTCGGCCGCTTTCTGCACGCCATCGTGCCGCCGGTCATCGCCATGCCCCTGCTTGCGCTGATCGGAGCGCTGCTGCCGATCTGGTGGGTGCTGCGCAAACGGGAGAAACGGCTGCGGCAGTTTGAAGCGCAGTTTCCGGATGCGATGGAATTTCTGGCGCGCTCGATGCGCGCCGGTCACGGGTTTCTGAGCGGGCTCCAGCTGATTTCGGCCGATTCGCCGCAACCTCTGGCTTCCGTTTTTCACGAAGCCGCGAACGAGCTGAACCTCGGCGCGCCGCTCGATGCCGCCCTGGCGAAGCTCAGCGAAAAGGTTCCGTTGCTCGACGTTCGTTTTTTCGCCTCGGCCGTTTTTGTGCAGCAGACGAGCGGCGGCGATCTGAGCGAAATCCTGGTCAAACTGGCGAACGTGATTCGCGAACGCCTGCGGCTGCGCGGGGAAGTGCGCGCGGCCAGCGCCCATGGCCGGCTTACCGGACTGGTGCTGTTGATTCTGCCGATCGCGCTGGCGGCGTTCGTGATGATTACCAGTCCCGCCTATCTGATCAATTTCGCGGCGCAACCGGAAGGCAAGAGTTTGCTTCTGGCCGCCGCGCTGGGCCAGGCGCTGGGATATTTCTTCATCCGGCGAATCGTCAACGTCAAGGTGTAACAGAGATGGCGCTGCTGATCCCACTCGTTTTCCTTCTGGTGCTCACGACGATCACGGCCGCCGGCTATGTGAGATACGTGCGGCAGCCTTCGCTGCTCGACCGGTTGAACGAATCGCTCGACCGCTCGCTCCTCGAGCGGCGGGGCGGCAGCCTCTTTGAGCGGATCTCCCGGCTGCTCGAACGGGCCGGCGACCTGTTCCCGCTTTCGCCGCAGGAGAAGCGCATGACACAGGCGCAGCTGGGTTTCGCCGGATACCGGTCGGAATCCGCGATTCCCCTGTATCAGGGCGTCAGGATCAGCGGGGCGGTCATTCTGCTCGCGGCGGACCTGTTGCTGCGGAATCGTGTTTTTTCCAATCACGTGCTCAGCATGATCTCGATCGTGGGAGCGCCCGCGCTCGGCTATTTCGGTCCCGGACTGATCGTGGACTGGATGGCCGGAAGGCGCGCCGACAAAATCCGCTACGGCTTGCCGGACATGCTGGATCTTCTGGTGGTCTGCACCGAAGCGGGCTCGGGGCTCGATCAGGCGATGATGCGGGTCAGCGTGGAACTGCGGGAAGCGCACCCGGCGTTGAGCGAAGAGCTCTCGATGGTGAATTTCGAGATGCTCGCCGGGAAAAGCCGCGAGGACACACTGCGGAATCTGGCCGCCAGAACCAGGGAACCGGAACTGGGGAAGCTGACGCAGATCCTCATTCAGGCCGACCGGTTCGGCACCAGCATCGCGGACACGCTGCGAACGCAATCGGAATTCATGCGTACCCGGCGGCGCCAGGAAGCGCAGGAAAGAGCCGGCAAGGTTGGAGTCAAAATCATATTCCCGATTTTCTTTTTTTGTTTCCCCTCCATGCTCATTATCGTGGCGGGGCCCGGAATGCTGCTGCTGGCGAAGACGCTGCTTCCAATGATGGCGAAGGCACATTAAAACCGGTATCTTACGTGAACGATTGAGCGTGATACGCCCGGCCCGGTTCGGAACGGCGGACTGGTTCGGGGTGTTGGTGAAAAAAGCGAATCATAAGGAGAAAACGAAAAAATGAACGATCTCTGGCAGGCGGCACTCTGGATAGGCGCCATTGTGCTGCTCATCCTCTACATCGCGCGGCGCCGCAAACGCAAGATGCTTCCGTAGAGGCGTCTCATGTACGCTACTGAATCCAACATTCTCCATTTATTGAAATCGCAACATCCGGATGGAGGTTGGGGTTATCGCTACAACAACGTCTGGACCGAGCCGACCTGCTACGCGATTCTTGCTTTGCGGTCGGCCCGATCGGGTATGCCTGCCATCCGCCGGGCGCAGGAGTGGTTGCTGAAGCACCAGCGCGACGACGGCGGATGGGCGCCGCACCCGTCCGTCGATCAGAGCGGAGGGGTGACGAGCCTGGCCGTGCTCGCCTTGTTCGGCAATCCCGAATTCCGCGAAGCCGCCGAGCGGGGCGTCGTCTGGCTGCTGAAACAGACCGGCGCGGAATCGTCCACCTTCGAAAAGATACTGCGAACCCTGACC